>JBBSKE010000173.1:0-7729 GCA_038256595.1 Tepidiformales bacterium
GGACCTCATCGCACTCAAACGGGTCGATGCCCGGCACCAGCTCCTCGCCGACCGCGCGCATGCCGGTGGCCTCACGAAGTCTGTCGAGGTGGCGATTATCACCACTCGCCGGGAGTACGCTGACTTTGCCCGCCGCGTTCGGGCCAAGCAAGACCAGTTCAACATGGACGCCCCGGCCATCAGTCTCGAACGTCCGGGCCTCTGGATTGAGCACGAACTGGAGCGGTTGGACGCGCGAATCGCCGGGGCGAAACGGCCGAAGTAGCCCTCCGCTTTCCCGCGCGGACGAGCCGTGGTACGTTGGAGCACATGCCAGTGCCGCAGGAACGGCATATCGGCGCGAAGGCGGGGTGATACGCTGGTTGGCTGAAGTCATTGTCGGTGAAAACGAGAATTTCGAAGCGGCACTCAAGCGCTTCAATAAGCGCGTACAGCAGGATGGCATCCTCGCAGATGCCCGCCGCCGTGAGCACTACGAAAAGCCGAGCGTGACGCGCAAGAAGAAGGAAGCCGCGCGGCTGCGAAAGCTCCGCAAAAAGCAGCTCCGCAGCGAACAGCGCGCACTGGCGCGCCGCTAAGGCGTTACACCAAGCGTTACGATGCAGGCCCGGCGAAACCCGGGCCTGTTTTGCTTTCCTGGAGAACCCCAGATGACGACCATCGAGGTCGCGAGATGACGACCAACGAGGACACGAGATGACGACCAACGAGGACACGAGATGACTAATATGAAGGAGCGCCTGCAATCTGACCTCACGGATGCGATGCGCGCCAAAGACGATATCCGCCGCAGCACCCTGCGCATGCTCATCGCCGCCGTGAAGAACGCCGAAATCGCCGCGATGCACCCGCTGACTGACTCCGAAGTGGTCGCCGTCACGCGCTCGCAGGCCAAGCAGCGCAACGACAGCATCACCGAGTTCGCGAAGGCCGGCCGCCAGGACCTCGTCGACCGCGAGCAGGCCGAACTCGACATCCTCGTGACCTACTTGCCGCAGCTCGCAGGGCGCGAGGCGGTCGAAGCCGCTGCCCGCGAGGTCATCGCCGAGACCGGAGCTACCAGCGTCCGGGACATCGGCAAAGTCATGCCCGTGCTCATGAAGCGCTTTGGCGACGCCGCCGATGGCAAGCTCATCAGCGATGTCGTCCGCTCCCAGCTCGGCGCCTGATCCGTATCTGAACCGTGGCCGAAAGCGCGCCAGCCTTCCGCGACCCGCCCCTCTGGTATCATGAGCACGAATGGCTGAACGGAAGAAAACCACCGCGCCCGGTTCGCTGGCGCTTGGCGTCGCCCTGATCGTCGGTTTCGTCGCGCTCGTTTGCCTTTCGCCGCTCGTCCCCGGGGATGCCGGTTACCAGGCAGGCGAACGCGCGCCGCGCACCCTCGAAGCGGTCAACGCTGCCCAGTTCGAGTCCGTCGCGCTCACGGACCTCGCCCGCGAAGAAGCGGCCGCCCAGGTCGCGCCGGTGACGCTGGCGCCCAACCCCGACGTACGCGTCACCCAGCTCCGCCTGCTCAAGTCGATGTTCGAAAGTGTTCGCACGGTGCGAGCCAAAAACCTGCCGCCGCAGAGTGCGCTCAACGAGCTTGCCACCACGCCCGGTCCAGATGCCCTGAGCAACGCGGGGCGCTCAGCTCTCCTCACGCTCGAACGCACGAACTTCGACAACCTTGAGCTTCGTGCCGAAAAAGCCCTCGCCGAGATCATGGACAGGGGCGTCGCCGACCCCGCGTTGGCTACGGGCAGCCTCAGCCGCGGCAATCCGCAGACGACCTCGATCTCCGAACTCGTGTCGAAATACCTCGAGATTCCCGCGAACGGCCAGGGCTCCGTCGCCGAGGTGACCGCTCTCTCGGATGTCCTGAAGACGTTCGTCGTGCCAAATATCGCCCTCGACGAAGTTGCCACCGACCGCGCCCGCGAAGAAGCGCGTTCGAACGTCGCCCCCAAGATTGTCACGTTCACGCGCGGCCAGGTCGTCGTCAGCGAAGGGCAGATTCTCATCGACGCCGACATCGAGGCCCTGCGCGAGACAGGCCTCCTCACCGACGGCATCGATCTCTATGGACTCGGCGCGGGTTTGCTCGTGGCGACGGGATTCGCGGTCCTTATCGGCGTCTCGATGTACATTTCCGGGCCGTGGGCAGCGCCGGCACAGCGTCGCGCGCTCGTCTCGGCCGGGATGATCTCGCTGGCACTGGTCAGCGTACGCGTCTCCGCGCCGATTGTCCTCCCGGACACCGAGGGCAACTTCCTCATCTTCGCGGTGCCGATAGCGGCCGCGCCCATGGTGGTGGCCGCGTATTCGAACTCGATGTTTGGCGCGATTGTCGCGGCCGCGCTCGGACTGGTCGCCGCGTTTATCGTCGCCACCGTCCCCGATATCGCGGGCGCGACTTTTTCCGGCTCGCTCCAGGCACTCGAATTCGCCGTTGTCTTCGCTTCGACTGGCGTGGCCGGGGCCTTCGCCATGCACCGCGTTGACCGCATCAGCCAGTTCACCATCGCCGCATTCGTGGTCTCGCTCGCCTCAGGGGCGGCGCTCGGCGCGTTCTGGCTGCTCGATGTGAACCGCGAAACTGCTCAACTCGGCTGGATGGCCGTCGCCAGCGGCGCACACGGACTCCTCGCGACGATCATCGCGGCCGGGGTCTTCGTCGTGCTCTCGTCTCTGCTCGGCATCCCGACGCGCATGCAGTTGATGGAACTCGCCGACTCCGGCCACCCCCTCCAGCGCCGCCTGCGCGACGAAGCACCGGGCACCTACCACCACAGCCAGATGGTCGGCGCCCTCGCTGAGCGCGCCGCCGACCGCATCGGCGCCGACGTCCTCCTGGCGAAGGTTGGGGCTTACTACCACGACACCGGCAAGCTGAGTGCGCCCTCGATGTACATCGAAAACATGCTCGACGGCGGCACCAGCCCGCACGACCGCCTATCCCCAACCGAGAGCGCCGAGATTATCCGCAACCACGTGACGGCCGGCGTCCAGATTGCCCGGCGCTACCGGCTGCCGGTGGCTGTGCGTTCGTTCATCCCCGAACACCACGGCACGCGCCTCGTGACTTACTTCTATCGCAAGGCAGCAGAAAACGGCCAGCTGCCGGACGCGGCGCAGTTCAGCTATTCCGGCCCGCGGCCGCAGACGCGCGAATCTGCCATCGTGATGCTCGCTGATTCGTGCGAAGCACTCGCCCGCGCGAAGCAGCAGACCGGCGACGCGATCGACGTCATTGTCGATGGCGTGGTGGCCGAGCGGCTCGCCGAGGGACAGCTCGACGACTGCGACATCACCCTGCGCGAACTGCAGGAAGTGGCGAAGAGCTTCAAATCGACTCTCAAGGCCGTCTATCACCCGCGCATCGAATACCCGCCCGCGCTCCCGGACGAAGTCGTCGCTCTTGCCACCGGAACCTCACCGTCAGGGGCGCCAACGCCCTCCAACGGGTAGCCAGCGCAATTTAGTCGAAGCTAATCCGGAGCCGAGTCCACCCGCCCGCTCCGTGCCTTTCGCGGCCGGACATTGGGCGGACCAGCGCCCGCTATCTCAGCACTCAGCACCCGGCACTTCGATTACACCAACTCGAGCATCTCGCCCGCATACGTCTTCGCGCCACGCTTGAGCTCCACCAGCTGCGCCAGCTTCACGTTGCAGTCCGAAACGCCCGGCGAGCCATTCAGTGCATCGAAATTCTGCATCCCGCAGACGTTGCAGGCGCCATGGTGGCAGTCCCCGACCGTCTTGTGGCCGGTGGTCGCGAGCCACTGCCCGCGGAGGTAGCTCTTCGTCACGCCGCTGTCGATGTGGTCCCACGGCAGGTACTCACGCGTGTCGTATTCGCGATGGGTGAAGCGCTCGTACTGGACGCCAGTCTTCTCGAAGGCGGCTTGCCAGACCTGCGGCTTGAAGTGCTCGGTCCAGGCGTCGAAGCGGGCCCCATTACGCCATGCCTCGTAAATGCCATCCGCCACCCGGCGGTCACCGCGGCTGAGGACTGCCTCGAGGAAGCTGTCCTCGGGGTAGTTCCAGCTGAACTCGACGCCCGACTTGCGGCAGCCGTCGCGCAGGAGCTGGTGCTTCCGTTCGAGGTCTTCGGCGGTATCCTGGCGGGCCCACTGGAACGGCGTGTGCGCCTTCGGCACGAGGTTGCTCGTGCTCACGCGGACGCGCGCCTTGCCGCCCAGGTAGCGACGGCCAATCGCCTTCACCTTGTTGCCCATCTCGACAATCCCGGCGACGTCGTCCATCTCCTCAGTGGGGAGGCCGACCATGTAGTACATCTTGATGCCGGTCCAGCCGCGTTCGAAAGCGTTCTCGGCTGCACCGAGGAGGTCAGCCTCGCTCACGAGCTTATTGATCGCGTTGCGAAGGCGCTGGCTGCCGGCCTCGGGTGCGAGAGTCAGTGTGTGCCGCTTGCCCTTCGCAACCGCGTTCGCGACATCGACCGAAAAACTATCGACACGCGTGCTCGGAATGCTGATTTTCAGGTCCGGGAAGGTCGCATTGAGCGCCTGCACCATCGGCACGATGCGGCTGTGGTCGGTCGTGCTGAGCGAAAGCAGCGAAAGTTCGTCGTAGCCGGTGTTCGCCATGAGCGCGCGGGCGGCCTCGACCACTTCTTCCGGGCTGCGCTCGCGCGTCGGCCGGTAGATCATTCCCGCCTGGCAGAATCGGCACCCCTGCGTGCAGCCGCGCTGGATTTCGACGGCTGCGCGGTCGTGGACTGTCTGGAGGAACGGGACGATCGGCTTCACGAGTGCCGCGGGCAGCGTTTCGACGATCCGGCGGCGAATCATCGGCGGCGCGAACGGCACATTCGGGGTCAGCCCGACCTGGTGGCCATCGGCGCCGAATTCGGGCGTATAGAACCGCGGCACGTAGATGCCCGGGAGCTGCACGAGTTCCTTCAGACGCTCCGAACGCGGGGTCCCGGCGCGCTTCCAGTCGCGCATCAGGTTCGCGAGTTCGATGACCACCTCTTCGCCTTCTCCGAGGACGAACGCGTCGATGAACGGCGCCATCGGCTCCGGGTTGAACGCGCCACTGCCGCCCGCGAGCACAATCGGGTGCGATTCGTCGCGCTCATGTGCCCAGACCGGCACTCCGCCGAGGTCGAGCATGTTCAGCACGTTCGTGTAGGTCAGTTCGTACTGCAGCGTGAACCCGACGTAGTCGAACGAGGAGATTGGGCGGCGATTTTCGAGGCTCCAGAGCGGCACCTGCTCGGTGCGCATCTCCGCCTCCATGTCCTCCCACGGCGCATAGACCCGCTCGGAGGAGATGTCCTCCTCGCGATTCAGGATGTCGTAGAGGATGCCAAGGCCCATGTTGGACATGCCGATGTCGTAGTTGTCCGGGTAGGCGAGCGCGAAGCGGACACTGGAGGCATCCCAGTCCTTCGTGATGCTGTTCCATTCGCCGCCGGTGTAGCGCGCGGGCTTGCTGACTCGGCCAAGCAGGGTCTCGATGGAAGCAGACATAATGGGCACTCCTCGCCGTCGATCGTACGATCGTGGGTTCGTCCATCCAGCCTACCAGCAAGCGAGCGCCGCGGGCGACCCGCTAGGTTAGTTCTTGAACCCCATCGCCTCGGCCACGCCCTTCGTCTTGCCCTTGTGGGCCTTCGGCGTCTCCAGCGAGACCACCGTGCCGTCCGCCAGCGTGATATCGACCTCGGCGGTCATGACGCCGCTGCCGACGGTGAACCCGCTGACTTCCGAGCGCGGAATCTCGGCCAGCAGTTCGCCGACGCCGTTCGAGAGCAGCCCGCGCTTCATCTTGAAGAACGCCAGCCGCGTCGGGCTGAGCGCGACCACGATGTAGCCGCCGGTGAGGTTCTCCAGCCCGGAAGCGCCAGTCTTCATCTTGCGGTCGGCGACCACCGCACCAGCCACGCCGGCCAGCTGCCCGGCGACGCCCGCCGTGAACATCTTCTTACCCTGCCCGCGTGGCGAAACGACGGTGGTCTTCTCGACCGGCTCCCCGAGGATCTCCCCGGCCTTCTGTTCCATTCCCATAGCTGCGACTCCTGCGCCGGCGCCCGCCCTGCGCCGATTGTGCCGCGAAGCTACGCCGAATTCGTTGCGAATGATAGCGTTGGCCCATGAAGATCGACGCCGTCATCGTCGCCGCCGGCAGCTCCACCCGCTTCGGCACAACCGACAAGCTGTTCGCGCCCATCGCCGGGCGGCCGGTCATCGCCTGGTCGATTCGGGCGCTGTTGGAGACGAACGGCGTGGCGAACCTCATCATCGTCGCCGCCGAACACAACCGGGAGGCGCTGACGAATCTCGCGCGCGAAATCGCCGGCGACCGCTCGATTACCGTCGTCCCCGGTGGGGCGAAACGCAGCGAGAGTGTCGCGGCCGGCGTCTCGCGCGCGCGGACCGAATACGTCGCGATTCACGATGGCGCGCGGCCACTCGTGCAGCCCGGCGACATCGTGCGCTGCTTCGAACGCGCGACCCAGTGCTCCGGCGGAGCTATCCTCGCCGTCCCCGTGACCGATACCATCAAGGTCGCGCGCGACGGCATGGTCGTCGACAGCCCCGAACGCGCGAGCCTCTGGGCTGCCCAGACGCCCCAGGTCGTACACGCGAAGCAGTGGCTCTACGCCGCCAGCCTGAGCGACAACGAAGAGACCGACGACGCCGCCATGCTTGGCCGCATCGGGCTGGAGGTCGCGATCGTTGAGGGCGACCCGGCGAACATGAAAATCACGCGCCCGGCCGATCTCCTGATCGCCGAAAGCATCGCGCGCGAACGGGGGTGGCTCGCATGATTCGAGTTGGTATGGGCGAAGATATCCACCGCATCGATGAGGCACGCACGCTCGTCCTCGGCGGCATCATCATCGAAGAGGGCCCCGGGCTGCTCGGCCACAGCGACGCCGACATCCTCCTCCACGCCATCACCGACGCCGTCCTCGGCGCGGCCGCGCTGGGCGACATCGGCCACTACTTCCCGCCCTCGGACCCCCGGTTCGCCCACGCCGACAGCGCCGACTTCCTGCGCAAAGCGCTCTCCCTCGCCGCCGAGGCTGGCTGGCGAGTCGGCAACGTCGACAGCACCATCCGCGCAGAACGGCCGAAACTTGCGCCCTACATCCTCCACATGCGCGAGCGCATCGCCGAAATCTGCGGCATTGGCCTCGATGCGGTCAGCGTGAAAGCAAAAACCAGCGAGAAACTCGACGCCGTCGGCCGCGGCGAAGCCATGTTCGCCAGCGCCATCGTCCTCCTCGAAAAGTAGGCGCATTCAACGCCATGGACGACGACTTCGAGGCTGCCAACTGGCAGGCCGCGACCCGGGCATCGGGCGTGCGCTACCAGATGGCCGACGACCTCGTTGAGTCCGCCACCCTCGATGGAATGAGCCGCTCCGAAGTAACCGCGCTTCTCGGCGAGCCATCCGCAGCCACCGAAGACCGGTTCGAATACGTCCTCGGCGGCCCAACCGACGCCTTCTTCGAGGGGTTCGAAAATCTCCTGTCAGTCGAGTTCGACGACTCGGGCAGGTCGCGCGCGTCTTCCGCCACGCCGACTGACCCGGGACCCAGCGCGCGAGGATCGATCACTGTCGCTCACCGGGAGTGCAACGACCGGCAGCGGCACGCTCGCTTGGTCGCGCGCGTTACTGACCTGCGTTGCTGGCTGCGAAATAACTCGCCCGGACCTGAACCACTCAGCACTTCGAACTCAGCACCCAGCACTCCTGCTCAGTCCCC
>JBBSKE010000174.1:0-7711 GCA_038256595.1 Tepidiformales bacterium
AGGGTATTCGTTTGATGTTCCCGGATATTTCTCTGCTCACTGTCGGAGAAGATTTCCGGACGCCTGAGCGCGAGGCGGGCGTCGCCACCCTGGCCCCCAGGGTCACGGTCCCGTTGCTGGCGCCTGTTCGCATCAGATTGCCTGCCGTGGCGATTCGAAAGGCAGATGACGAAACGCTTGTTACGTCGATCGAAATAGTGTCTCCCGCCAACAAGGCCGGGGAAGCACTAACTGCATTCCGCCGAAAATGGCTCGGTCTTCACGCGGCAGGCGTGCATCTGGTCGAGATCGACCTCATTCGGCGAGGCCGGAGAATGTTCCAGTTTCCCGAACTCCAGAATTCGCCGTACCTGATTACCATGACTCGTGCCTCTGCCGGTTCCACTGACGCGTGGCCCTTCACAATTCGGGAACCGATTCCCCTGTTCCCCGTCCCACTCCTGGAACCTGACGCTGATGCACCGATCGATCTACAACCGATGATCGATGCGATCTACGTTCAGGGCCGCTATGGGCGAGGGAGCAATTACGCCGTTCCCCCGCCGCCGCCCGCCCTCAGCCCCGAGGACGACGCCTGGGCGCGCGAACTGATCGCCGCTGCCACCACAGCACCGTAGCTCGCCCACGCATCGCGCACAGTGGACCGCCTCCGGAGAGCCGCGTATCATGTCCCGAAACGCTACGCATTCGTAGCGAAAAAGTCGAAGGTTCGCTGCCATGCCATTCGTCATCGCCCAGCCCTGTATCGACGTCAAAGACGGGACCTGTAAGGACGTCTGCCCGGTCGATTGCATCGAAGAAGACGAGACGATGTTCTACATCGACCCGGACCGCTGCATCGATTGCAACGCCTGCGCGCTCTACTGCCCGGTCGGCGCGATCTTCTCGACCTACGACCTTCCCGAAGAGTGGCTGGGCTACAAGAAGCTCAATGCCGACTTTTTCAAGCGCGGTTAGCGAATCCGCGTGCGCGGTTTTTCGCCCGCAGGCCCTGCCGGTGTGCCCGCTTCTAGCGCCGCCGGTGGGTCGAAGTGCGTGTCCACGGCCATCCAGATCGCGCGCGAGTAGAGATAGGCGATCGGCACCTGGAGCAGGATCTGTGGCACGAGAACACCAAGAATCAGTGCCGGCGATTGTGACACCACCAGCAGGATGATCATGACCGGGGTCACCGTCGCGAACTGGAAGAAGTAGCTCGCGTACATCGCGCCGATAAAATAGCCCTCTTCGCGCTCGAACCGGAAGTCACACTTCGGACACGTCTTGTTCATCCGTAATGACTTCTGATAGAGGTTGCCCCGGTGGCAGACCGGGCAACGAAGGAGGGCGGTCGCGATTATGAGTCCCATGGGTCAATCGTAGTCGTATTTCGAGGACATTACAGCCCCTTATCGAGCGATCCAATGCCTTCTTCGATGGCATTGAGGATGGCCCCGGCAGCGCGGCCGTCTCCATAAACCGGCGGGTGTGCCGGGCCGCGCGGAGGGCGTGCCAGCGCCTGCGCAATCGCCTCGGAGTCCGCGCCCACGAGCACATTCCAGCCCAGTTCGACAGTCTCGGTCCACTCGGTCTCTTCGCGCAGCGTGATGCACGGCGTCTCGAGCAGGTAGGCCTCTTTCTGGATGCCGCCGGAGTCCGTGGCGATGGCCCGCGCCCCACGCTGCAGGGCGAGGATGTCGAAGTAGCCCAGCGGCTCCACGAGGCGAATGTTTGGCGGCAGTGAGAGGCTCTGCGCCTCGATCGCCGCTTTCGTGCGCGGGTGCAACGGCAGGACGACGAGGCCCGCATCGGCCATGCCCGCGAAGATGCCCGCGAGCTTGGCCGGGTCGTCCGTGTTTGCCGCCCGGTGGACCGTCGCCAGCACGAACGGCCCTGGTTCGACCCCCAGCCGCGTGAGCACGGTGTCGGCTTCTTCGGCGAGGACAATCGCGTACTGCAGCGAATCCACCATGATGTCGCCGACCATGCGGGACTTCGCTTCGAGGCCCTCGTTCGCAAGATTGACCATCGCTGCCAGGTTCGGCGCGAGCAGCAAATCGCAGGTGTGGTCCGCGACGATGCGGTTGACCTCTTCCGGCATAGCGCGGACATAACTGCGCAACCCGGCTTCGATGTGCGCGCAGTAGACGCCAAGCTTGGCTGCGGCGAGGGCCCCGGCGAGGGTCGAGTTTGTGTCGCCGAAGACCACGACGGCGTCCGGTTTGCGCGCGAGGATCTCTGCTTCGATGCCTTCGAGCGCGCGTGCGGTCATCTGTCCGTGCGAGCCGGAGCCGATGCCGAGGTTGACCGTCGGCGGCGGCATATCGAGTTCCGTGAAGAAGCGTGCCGACATGCCTTCATCGTAGTGCTGCCCCGTGTGGACCACCGTTTCCTGGTGGCCCCGGCGGCGAGCTTCGGCGCTGAACGGCGCAAGCTTGATGAACTGCGGGCGTGCGCCCACGATGCTGAGAATGTGCAAATCCTGGCTCACTTCGGCGCGTGGGCTTCCGGTTCAGCCCGGTTCAACGCCTCCATGGCATCGTCGCAGGCGGATACGAGGGCGTCGAGTGCGGGGAACATCAACTGCCCGCGGTCGGTGAGTTCGTAGGCTGGCGCGCGGCCTGCCCCGGGGGTAATCGTCCGGGTGACGAGTTCGGCGCCTTCCAGGTCCTTCAGGGCGCCGGCGAGCGCTCGTGGCGTGACTCCGGGGAGCATCTCGGCGAGTTCGCCATAACGGCGGCCCCCTCGCCCGGCGGCGGTCAACACAAGCATCGGCCACTTCTTCAGTGCGACCTGCAAGGTTTCCGTCCGGAGGACCACATCGACCGCGCCACCGCAGGTTTCGCCCACGAGTTTCCCCGCTTCGGTAAGCGAATAGGTTCCCCGGCGGACGGGTGGACGCGCCACCACCCCGTTCGTGCAGAGGTCATCGAGGGTCTGGGAGAGGGTCTCCCGGCTCGCGCCGAGACGGCTATTGAGCGCGCTGAACGTCATAGGCCCGCCCGAGAAGAGCGCCCATACGATCGGCACAGACCACCGATGGTGAAAAAGTTGTATCGCCGCCTTAATTTGTGCCATACCCCCGTTGACGACGTTTCATCCATACTATACTTTCCGAACTCAGCTTACATCTTCGGAGAGTACTCACATGGCAGATTCCATCGATTTCGTCCCCCAGGTCGTCGTGACGGTCGCGATTAAGGACCTCAAGACCGCCATCGACTGGTACGGCGAAAAGCTCCAGATGCCCCTCCACTACCAGGTCGACGAAATCGGCTGGGCCGAGGTCGGGTCGGCAATCGGCGGCCTCACGGTCGGCCTCATGCAGAACGCGGACGCCGCGGGCGTCGGCGAGAACGTCGTCATCACCCTTGGTGTCGCAGATATTGACGCCGCCCGCGCCACCATGGAAGCCCGGGGTATCGAATTCGTCGGCCCGACCGATGAAATGCCCGGCATGGTGAAGCTGGCCTCCTTCAAGGACCTCGACGGCAACCTCTTCATGCTCGCCCAGACCCTCATGCAGGCGCCGGAATAGGCCCCGCGCCGCGAAAGGAACCACTTCTATGACCTCAGTCATGCTTCTCGTTGGAACGAAAAAGGGAGCGTTCGTGCTCCAGAGCGACACCGCCCGCGACAAATGGGAAGTCTCGCCGCCCCTCTGTGAACACTGGCCAGTGATGCACGCGAACTACGACCCGGCCACCGGCAGCATCCTCGCCGGGGCCAAAAGCGACTGGTTCGGCCACGCGGTCTGGCGTTCCACGGACATGGGCGCGACCTGGACACACTCCAGCGAAGGGCTCCAGAACGCGGAGGGCGAGCCGCCCGTCACGGCCGTCTGGAACATCACCCCGGCGAACGGCGTGCTTTACGCCGGAGTCGATCCCGGGGGACTCTTCAAGAGCACCGACGGCGGAGAGACCTGGTCCGAGATGCGTGGTCTGCGTAACGCCCCCGGTCGCGAATACTGGATGGAAGGCGGCGCCGGGCTCATTCTCCATACCATCGTCCCCCACCCCACGGACCCGGCGAAGATGTTCATCGCTATCTCGTCCGCCGGCGTCTATGCGACCGACGACGGCGGCGAGACGTGGGAGCCCCGCAACAAGGGCATTCGCATGAGTTTCGCACCTGAAGAAGTGCAGAAAGTCGCGAACGCCGGCAACTGCTGCCATCGGCTGGTGATGTCGCCGAACGACCCGGATGTGCTCTTCCAGCAGAACCACGAGGGCCAGTACCGCAGCTCGGACGCCGGGCGGACCTGGACCGAAGTCTCCGCCGGCCTCCCTTCGGAATTTGGCTTCGCAACGGCCGCCCACCCGCATAAGCCGGGGACCTACTTCGTCGCCCCCCTGACGGGCCCCGAAGTCGGGCGCTACATGCCCGGCGGCGAGGCGGCTATCTGGCGCACGACCGACTCCGGCGACACCTGGGAGCGCAAGACCGAGGGCCTGCCTGCGAAGAACGCCTACATGTCCGTGCTCCGCGGGGCGATGGACGTGGACACGCTCGAACAGGCCGGGGTCTACTTCGGCGCCGCCAACGGCACGGTCTATGGCAGCACTGACGACGGCGAATCCTGGCGCGAAATCGTCACCGGGCTTCCCGCTATCTCGTCGGTCGAAGCCGTCGTGATTCCCTGATGGCAGTGGTGTTGCTTCGCTCGTCGCTCACGAACCTGTTCCCAGGTCTTGAGCGGCGGATCGAAGTCTCCGCGGCCACAGTGAC
This sequence comes from Tepidiformales bacterium, assembly GCA_038256595.1. Classification (GTDB taxonomy): domain Bacteria; phylum Chloroflexota; class Dehalococcoidia; order Tepidiformales; family Tepidiformaceae; genus JBBSKE01. The sequence goes on from JBBSKE010000174.1 coordinate 4,711, forward strand.
CGCCGCGATCAACGAGATCGAATCGCAGTGCCCTGGCTTCCGGGCCCGGGTCTGCGATTCGACCCCCGCGATCCGCCGCCACATTCTCATCTTTGTCGACGCCGAACGCGCGACTCTCGGGACCGAACTCGGCGCGGACTCGCAGGTCGAGATCATCCCGGCCATCAGCGGCGGCTAGAGCGAATCGCCTGTGCGGCAACGGGAAAAGAGAGCCCCGACCGCAAGAGAGGGGTCCGTCGAGTCGCCATCAGTTCGCGTCGATTGGCAGCCCTTCGTAACATGCCAGCGAATGACGAATGACGAAGGACGAATGACACGCGACCTCGGCCTATTGACGACTTCCTTGGCGACTCAGAGTTCATGCTCGAGGCGATGCGCGCTGCCGTTGCCTATCGCAGGCACAAACTCCTCGGAGAGTCGATAGTCGTCAGCCGCAACGGGAAGCCGGTCACGCTCACATCGGCCGAAATCCCCGACTACCGGGGCGGCCTGAGTGAAGATGAGCGCCGAGGATTTGCGGTTTCGCGGTTGCTCACGTCCCTCTGGTCGCTCGAACGGCGCGCAACCGGGCGGGAGGTTGCTACGCTCGGGGAAATGTCTTCGACGGTTCCCAATCAGGAGAAGTTGCAGCGAGCAACGCGCCGCGTCGCCTGAGCGGCACCGGCAACTCGATTAGCGGCTGAACACCATCAGCCCATGGCCCGCTTCACCACGCTCGTAGGACTGAACGAGGTGGGCCATCTGGTCCAGCTGGCTAAGATAGGCCCGCTTGCCGTAGCGCTCCTCGTAGTAGGTGCGCTTCGCCACCATCGCCGCCTCGGCGTTCCGCCAGACCTGGAGCGCCTCGAGTGTCAGCGCCTTGTGCGCGGAAAGCGTCCAGCCGAATTCGGCCCATTCGTCCACGAACGACTCGAGGCCGCCGCGATTATCCACCGGCAGTTCGCCACAGATACAGATCGTCGCGCCCCACTTCTTCGAGACGCGGCTCAGCTCTTTGGGGGCGATGTACGAATCCATGCACCAGGTGCTATCGAAGGTGCCATCGGCGAAGGGCAGGCGGTGGGTCGAGGCGAGCACCCAGTCGACGCCGGCGCCGTCCGCCAGTTCCCGGCCCGCGAGCAGGAAATCCGAGCCGAGGTCGGTCGCGTAGGCCCGGCAACCGGTCTGGTCGGCCGCCATTCGCGCCGCAGCACCGACGAATGCGCCCGCGTCGAGCATCCGCTTCCCGGCCGCGAGGCCGGAGCGCTCGAGGAGCCATTTCGTCGCTTCGACGCCGCCAACGTGGTTGTGCTCGCCGAGAAAGTCGATCCACCAGGCGGGATACTCTTCGACCAGCGCATCAAATGCATTCATGCCCTGAGTATCCTGTTCGGCGCGCGTGTGAGCACGATCCCGGCGCCTTATTCCGCTGCAGTTGCCTCGAAGATGGTCGCGAAATGCCGCACGAAGGCCGATTTCGCCTCTTCCATGCCAATCGCGCGCCCGGATTCGGCGGCGAGTGTCGTCATCTGCGTCCCGGGCATGCCGCAGGGATGAATCAGTTCGAACGGCGAGAGGTCCATCGCGATATTGATGGCGATGCCGTGCAGCGTCACTCCGCGCGAGACATGCACCCCCACGGATGCCACTTTCCGCGATTCGACCCACGCCCCGCGCGCCCCTGGGGTTCGAACCGCCGCGACGCCATATTCGGCCGCAAGGGCAATGGCGCACGCTTCGAGGCCGGTGACGTAGTCGACGACGCCGAATCCCCAGCCGCGCAGGTCGATGATCCCATAGGCGACGAGCTGGCCGGGGCCGTGGTAGGTGATGTCGCCGCCGCGTTCGGCCTGGACGATCTCGATCCCGGCCCCCGCCACGAGCGCGCGCGGCACGGCGAGGTCCGGCTCGGGGTGATGCTTCCCCAGCGTGATGACCGGCGGGTGCTCGACTAGCAGCACGGTGTCGGGCGCCGCACCGGCGATGCGTGCAGCCCGCAACCCGCGTTGCAGCGCAAGCGCAGGTTCGTAGGCAAGCACGCCGAGGTCACGCACGACGAAGCGGCCAGGCCGGGACACCTGGCTGCTCGGTGATACATCCACACAGCCAGTGTATCGCTCGTACCCGGTCTTAGCTCTCGGGGAGGACGATCTCCTTCGCCTGCAGCTCCTTGATGAGCGCCGCTTCCTTCGTCTCCAGCTCCTTAAGGCGGCCGCGGAGCGTGCGCTCGTCCTGGAAGCGCTGCGTGTCGTCGCGGATGATCGCCGAGATGCCGGTGACCTTGCCGTCCGCGTCCTGCAATAGCGAGACCGTGAACGCGATCGAGAGCGGCGTCCCTTCCTTGTGCAGCGCGGGCACGCGGAGGAGGTCGGCGCCGTATTTCGTGTGGGCGGTCTCCATCGTCTTGTCGTAGCCCTCCCAATGGCGGTTGCGGAGCCGCTCCGGGATGATCATGTCGAGGGTCGAAGCGAGCGCTTCCTCCTCGCTGAACCCGAAAATGCGGGTCGCGGCCGCGTTCCAGAGCACGATTTTGCCGTCCGTCCCGGCGACGACGATCGCGTCGCCCGAGTTTGCGATGAGCTGGTGCAGGTCGAGAGTGGTGGCTTGCATACTTGGACCTCCTACGTGGGTACCAGGCCGATACGAGCGTTTCGCCCGCCCCCAGGGCGAACCCCTGCCTGTTTATGCTCGACGACTGCCGGTTCGGCATAGGCCCGGTGAATCGCGTACAAAGTGCCTGCCCACACATTCAATCCGGCATTCTGTACCGCAAGGCGAAGCCTGTCCAACGCCCAACGGCAGGGCTCGGCACCCAGGCGCGACTCAGGCACCCAATTCCATCCAAACGGCTGCCCCTGTTGTCGGCAGCGAGCAAAAACAGAAGCGCTCGCGCCCAGGCGAGTGCGTGCCATCGCGACCGGGCACCCATGATCATCCATCGGCCGCCCTGTTGCCGGTGGCGAGCAAAAACAGAAGCGCTCGCGCCCAGGCGAGTGCGTGCCATCGCGACCGGGCACCCATG
>JBBSKE010000175.1:0-7662 GCA_038256595.1 Tepidiformales bacterium
GAGTTCAACGTTCACCATCGACTTCTATGCTGGCCCGAATTGCTTCAACCGCGATGGCGAGCGCTACCTCGGCAGCAAGGAAGTAACCACGAACGGGAGCGGAGACGTCGCTTTCGTCGCGACGGGGCTAGATGCATTCGTCGCCAGCGAGGGCATCACGGCGACGGCCACGGACAGCACCGGTAACACTTCCGAGTTCAGCCCATGCATATTGCTGACCGCGAAGACGGTCACAAGCATCGCCCCGGATGAGGCTGTTGCCGGCTCCGCCAATACCCTCGTAACGGTGAACGGCACCGCATTCGTCAACGGCGACCAGGTGACGCTGAACGGGGGCGACATTGCCACCACGTTCGGGAATGCGAATCAACTGACATTCACCCTGACCCCGGAGTTGAAATCAGCGAAAGGCGAGATACTCGTAGCCGTCGAGGGGGTCGCGGAAGGGAAAATCTTCGTGGTAACCCGCTCCTCGTCCGACATCGACTGCGATGGCGCGGCCACTGCCGACGATGCGCTTTTCCTCCTGGAGGTCCTCGCCGGGCTCGAAACGCTCAGCACCTGTCCCGGTGATGCAAACAAGTCAGGCGGGACCGCGACCATCGCAGACGTCCTGCACATCCGCTTGGAAGTCGCAGCGATCATCCAGCCACTGCAGTCGCTCTTCCCGTAGCTGGTGCGGGGGCCGGCCGGGCGCGGAGAATGTCCGTTCTTGGCGCCAATTCGGCGAACCCGGTTCGCGGTGACTCTGGCCCGTAGCCTCGCGCTTCGGTAGTCTGCGGCCACCTGACTATCTCAAAGAGAGGCAAACTATGGCCCGCCGCCTGGCAGTTTCCGTCGGTTTCACCGGCAACCCCGAACAGAACAAAGAGCTTATCAAGCGCATCCAGATCGCCGAGGAAGTCGGCGTCGAAGCCATCTTCACGGCCGAAACCTGGGGCCGCGACCAGTTCTCGCTCCTCACCCAGGTCGCCCTGCAGACGAGCAAGATCAAGCTCGGCACCGGCATCGCGCCCGTCTATGGCCGCTCCCCGGCCGTCCTCGCGATGACCTACGCGACCCTCGACGAACTCTCCGGCGGCCGCGCCATCATCGGCCTCGGCACCTCTGGCGCGCGCGTCATCGAGCACTGGCACGGCCAGCCGTTCGAAAAGCCGATCCAGCGCCTGCGCGAATACTGCGAAATCATCAACCTCATCATGACTGGCGAAAAGGTCTTCTACGACGGCAAGATCTTCAAGCTCCAGCGCGGCTTCAAGCTGCTTTTCGACCCCGTGCGCAAGCACATCCCCATCTACATCGCCTCGATTTCGCCAAAGAGCATGGAGATGGTCGGCGAAGTGGCCGATGGCTGGATGCCGATCTACTGGCCGAAATCGAAGTTCATCGAAGGCAAGGAGACGGTCCTCGGCGGCGCTCGCAAGGCTGGCCGCCCGGAAAGCGACATCTCCGTCGTCGCCAGCCTGACCACCGTCATCGAGCCGGACCCGGAGAAGGCGAAGTTCCGCGCAGCCGGGCCGGTCTCCTGGTACGTCACGAACATGGGCGACTTCTACCACCAGATGCTCACCCGCAACGGCTTCCCCGACGAGGTCGCTGAGATGCGCCGCGTGGGCGCCGAGCACCGTCCGATGCCGTTCTCGACGAACCCGCAGCTCATGGAAGCGATGGGCGAGAAGATGCTCGAAGAGACCGCTATCTGGGGCGACCTGGAGACGGTGGCGATGGGCCTCGAAGAGCGCCGCCAGCTCGGCGTCGACCTGCCGATCGTGGGCATGCCCGCCGGCGACCCGACGACCGTCGAGCGCGTCCTCGGCACACTCGTTTCCTAAACGAGTGCCATAGCAATTTCGTGATCGAGGGGGAGTTCGCGCAAAATACCCGGCGATGACCGAACGCGTGCTCTCCCTCCACGAACTCAACCGGGCGACCCTCGATCGCCAGTTGCTCCTGCGCCGCCACGCCATCCCCGCGAGCGAGGCCATCGAACGGCTCGCCGGGATGCAGGCGCAACTCGCGCAGCCGCCATTCGTCGGCCTCTGGTCGCGCGTCGAGGGGTTCGAACGCGAAGAGCTGGCGGCGATGTACCGCGCGCGAACCGCCGTCCGCGCGACGCTCATGCGGGCGACCCTCCACCTCGTCACCACGCGCGACTTCGTCCAATTCCGCGAGACACTCCAGCCGGTCCTCGATGCCGCCGGTGCGTCCATCACCAGCCGCCGCGACTCCAGCGACTTCGATCGCGAGGCAGTCCTCTCGGTCGCGCGCGAATTCATCGCCGAACAGCCCCGTACTTTCGCCGAGATCAGCAAGCTGCTGGAATCGCGCTGGCCGGACGTCGATATCGGCTCCATGCGCTACACCGTGCGCACGCAGCTCCGCCTGCTGCAGGTGCCGATCGACGGACCCTGGTCGTTCCCGACGAACGCACCGTTCACGCTCGCCGAACCATTCCTCGGCGCGACGCTCGACCCCGCGCACCACGTCGAGGACCTCGTTATGCGCTATCTCGCTGCCTTCGGGCCTGCGACCGTGCGCGACATGCAGACCTGGTGCGGCCTTCCAAACCTCAAGGACGCCTTCGATTCGCTTCGCCCCCAGCTCCAGGTCTATCGCGACGAGAAGAAGCGCGAACTCTTCGACCTGCCGGACACCGAACTCCCCGGCCCATCGATCGAGGCGCCGGTCCGCTTCCTCCCCGAGTTCGACAACATCCTGCTTTCGCACCAGGACCGGCGGCGCGTCGTGCCCGATGCCGTGCGCAAAGGTGTCTATCTCCCGGCGCTGCGCGTCGCCGCCACCATCCTCGTGGACGGCGTCGTCAGCGGCTCCTGGAAGCTGCAGGCATCGAAAACCTCCGCCGAACTCGTGATCACGCCGTTCCGCGAACTCTCGGCGGGGGAACGCGAGGCTCTCGCCGCCGAAGGTGAGCCACTGATAGCATTCCTCGAACCGTCGGCAACGTCCCGGACTATCCGCTTCGCTGACCCTGCATGACGGTCGTGGAGCGCTGCGACTTTACAAGCGCGCCAGTGGCCGGTATATGTCGTGACGAAAGACCCACGCGACCCTTAGCGGGGCGCGAACAAATTTGAGAATGGAGATCCTTCACATGCCCGTTCACCCACAGGCACAGGCCGTCCTCGATGGCATGGCTGCCGCCGGACTGACCGCCGGCCTCGACGCCTTCGAGAATATGACTGCCCCCCAGGCGCGCGCCATGATGGAACAGATGATCGTCCCCGGACCCAAGGAAGAGGTCCACGAGGTTCGCGACATCACCATCCCCGGCCCCCTCGGCGACATCCCGGCGCGGCTCTACAAGCCCTCCGCGGCGACTGACCTGCCGGTGCTCGTGTGGTACCACGGCGGCGGCTGGGTCATCGGCAGCGTCGAAGGCTCGGACGCCACCGCCCGCGCGCTCGCCAACAAGTCCGGCTGCGCCGTCGTCTCCGTGGAGTACCGCATGGCGCCGGAAGTGAAATTCCCTGGCCCGTTCGAGGATTGCTTCGCCGCAACCGCCTGGGTCGCCGCGAACGGCGCCGAACTCGGCGTGGATGGCTCGAAGCTCGCAGTTGGTGGCGATAGCGCCGGTGGCAACCTCGCAGCGGCCGTTGCCATCGCCGCGGCCGAGCGTGGTGGCCCGAAAATCGGCTTCCAACTGCTCGTCTACCCGGTCACCGACCATAACTACAACACGCCATCCTACGCGAGCAACGCCAACGGCTACCTGCTCACCATCGGCTCGATGAAGTGGTTCTGGAACCACTACCTGAACAGCCCAGAAGATGGCAAGAACCCGCTCGCCTCGCCCCTGCGCAAGGACGACCTCTCTGGCCAGCCGCCCGCGCTCGTTATCACCGCCGAGTTCGACCCGCTCTGCTCCGAAGGCGAGGCCTACGCGGAACGCCTTCGCGCTGCCGGTGTCGCGGTCGAGTCGAAGCGCTACGACGGCATGATTCATGGCTTCTTCGGCATGGCCGCCGTCATGGAGAGTGGCGCGGAAGCGGTCGCCCAGGCAAGCACATCCCTGAAGAACGCCTTCGCCTAAGAACAGCCGGCCGGCCCGATCACGAGCCTGAAGACGGCGGACCCCGGAATTCGGGTGTTCGCCGTCACTGGTCAGCTGCTGGCGTTGGCAGTGAACACCTGGATGCGCAGTTCGAAGCGATAGAGGTCGCTATCCGGGATTCGCAGGGGCGCAAAATGCGCATCGACGGCTGCCAGCACCGCCTCGGCCTGCCCCGGGTCCGGGCTAATCTGCCCCGTGCGCTCGGCATCGATGACCGAATCCAGCGGCGCCCGCACGGTGACCGTCTTCGCCACCCGGTCGATGCCCATGAATCCCGCGTCCTGGAGAATCCCGCGCACGTAGCCCGGTTCGGAAAACGCGAAGAGACCCGGCGCCGGACGCTGGCCCGGGTCCGGAACGGTGCGCGGTTCGGTCGCGAACCTGGCGAAGACAGGCCCCGGGAACCACGCGTTCCGTTCTGGCGGCTGCCAGCAAGCGAACGCGAGCCGGGATCCTCGCTTCAACTGGTTGCGGATGTTCGCGAACGCCGCGACCGGGTCGTCGAAGAACATCACCCCGAACTGGCTGATGGCGACATCGAACGGCGCGCCCGGAAGTTCATCGGCCTGGCAATCCGCGACCACGAACGAGACATTCTTCGCGCGGGCAGCGGCCGCTCGCGCGGTCGCCAGGTCGACCATGCCCGGAGAGATGTCCGCCCCGAGCACGCGCCCGCTTGCGCGCACCTGCGTCGCCGCCAGCAGTGCCAGCTTGCCGCCCCCCGAGCCGATTTCGAGGACGTGTTCGCCCGGCTGGAGCGTCGCCGCCGCGAGCACATGCCGGGAGACGCGCTCCGTCAGCCGTTCTCGCTTCTCCCACCCGGCGACCATCCCCGGGTGGCTCCACTGGCGGCGCTGGCCCTCATTCGCTGTCATTTCCTCGATACCTCCGGCTCATGAACGGCCATACTATCTGCCCTCGACGGATCGTGGCGTCAAGTGCATGACAGACGGATCGAACGGACGCTCACTTCGCCGCGATCAATGGCCCCAGCCGGGCTTCGCTCCCGGGATGTGCGAATTGTCGCCGAAGCGGATGAGGCGGCCCGGTTGGCCCAGGTATGGCTCGTCCAGTTCGATCTCAGTGATGCCGCAGTTCGGCAATCCGGTCGAATACCAGAGGTCGCGCACGTCCACATCCGGGCAGAGCGCCCGGGTGAGCGCGAAAATCGTACCGCCGTGGCTGACCGCGACCCGTGTCGAGCCTTCGTCCAGCGCCAGCAGGTCTTGAATCGCCGAGAGCACGCGCTCTCCGAGTTCGTGGAAGTCTTCGCCGCCGGGGAAGCGAACGTGGCGCTCATCGCGTAGCCAGGCGTCCATCACGCCGTCGTACAGCTTCCAGTTCTCATCCGTCGGCGGGCGGGCTTCGAAGTCGCCGGAGTTCACCTCGCGCAGGTGCTCGACGGTGTGCAGCGGCAGCCCGTGCCCAGCGGCGATTGGCGCGGCCGTTTGCTGGGCGCGCTTCAGGGGCGAACTGGCCACCGTATCGATGGGCAGCCCGGCGAGGTAGCGGGCGGTGTGCTCGGCCTGTTCGCGGCCGAGGTCGGTCAGCGGGTAGTCCACTTTCCGGTAGGAGAATTCGCGGGTGATATTGGCAAGATTCTGGCCGTGGCGAACGAGAAGGATGCGCATGCGAGAATGGTACGAGTTCGCTGCGGCGAGAACGAGCCGACTGCAGGAAATGCTCACGCGCGTAGGCAGATTGGCCCCGCTGCGTAGCCGGATCATGGCCAATCTGGTAGAATTAAGGAAAGCATTCCCGCCGAATCGGCACTCCCCGTCGCCGCACGGTTCGCCCCGTGGGGCCGATCCAGCGTGGCAGAACGCGACTCTATGACGACACAGCAAGCTTCGTCCGGCAGCTATACCGCCGACAATATCCAGGTGCTCGAAGGGCTCGAAGCGGTCCGCCGCCGGCCCGGGATGTACATCGGCACCACCGACAAGTCTGGCCTCCACCACCTCATCAAGGAACTCGTCGACAACGCAGTCGATGAGGCGATGGCCGGCTACTGCGACCGCGTCGATGTCGTTATCCGCAAAGATGGCTGGTGCCAGGTGACCGACAACGGCCGCGGCATCCCCGTCGATATCCAGCGCCAGACCGGGAAGACGGCCGTCGAGACGGTCATGACGGTCCTCCATGCGGGCGGCAAGTTCGGCGGCGGCGGCTACAAAGTCTCCGGCGGACTCCACGGCGTCGGCGCGAGCGTCGTCAACGCCCTCGCCGAAGAGATGTGGGTCGAAGTCGTTCCCGATGCCGAGGCCCAGGGCCCGACGCATGCCGGCAAGGTCTATCGCCAGGATTACGCCAAGGGCGTGCCCCAGAACGAACTGACCGGGACGAACTACATCGGCACCCGCCAGCGCGGCACCACCGTCGCCTTCAAGCCCGACACGACGATCTTCGAAAACGTCGATTTCGACTTCATGATCGAATCCGAGCGGCTGCGCCAGTATGCCTACCTCACCAAGGGCGTCTGGTTCCACCTTTTCGATGAGCGGGACGGCCGCGAGACGAACTACTACTTCGAAGGCGGCATCAAGAGCTTCGTCCGCCACGTCAACCGCGAGCGCGAGGCGGTCAACCACGACCCCATCTACGTCGAGCGCGAAGTCGATGGCAACGTCATCGAATGCGCAATCCAGTACAACGACGGCCTCAACGAGACGGTCTTCACGTTTGCGAACTCGATCAACACGATCGACGGCGGCAGCCACCTCACCGGCTTCCGCACGGCCCTCACGCGCGTCCTCAACGACTATGCGCGCAAGTCCAAGATCCTCAAGGACGGCGACCAGAACCTCAGCGGCGACGACGTGCGCGAGGGCCTCGTCGCGGTCGTCTCCGTGAAGCTGCCCGAGCCGCAGTTCGAAGGCCAGACCAAGACGCGCCTCGGCAACCCGGAAATCGCCGGGCAGGTGCAGGCGGTCCTCTCCGAAGCGCTCACCCAGTACCTCGAAGAGAACCCATCGGATTCGCGCAAGGTCATCGAGAAGTGCATCACCGCGCAGCGCGCGCGCGAAGCTGCCCGCAAGGCGCGCGAGCTGGTCCACCGCAAGAGCGCGCTCGAAAGCGGCACCCTCCCCGGCAAACTGGCTGACTGCTCGACCCGTGATCCCGAAGAAGCCGAGATCTTCATTGTCGAGGGCGACAGCGCAGGCGGCTCAGCCAAGCAGGGCCGCGACCGCAAGTTCCAGGCCATCCTGCCGCTCTTCGGCAAGATCCTGAACGTCGAAAAGGCCCGCCCGGACAAGATGCTGAACCACGAGGCCATCCGCCTCCTCATTTCCGCGCTCGGCACGGGCATCCGCGAGACCTTCGACGTCTCGAAACTGCGCTACCACAAGGTCATCATCATGACCGATGCGGACGTCGATGGCGCCCACATTCGCACCCTGCTGCTCACGTTCTTCTTCCGAAATATGAGCGAGCTTATCGATGGCGGCTATCTCTACATCGCTCAGCCGCCGCTCTATCGCGCCCAGCAGGGGAAGAACATTCACTATTTCTACAACGACGCGGAACTGGAGACGTACCAGAAGGGCAAGAAGAACGTCAACGTGCAGCGCTTCAAGGGCCTCGGTGAA
>JBBSKE010000176.1:0-7631 GCA_038256595.1 Tepidiformales bacterium
ATGACCACCCAAACGATCACACTCGAACGCCGCGGCATCACCGTTCCCCGGCCACCGGACGAGCTCTACCTCGAAGTGACGAATCGCTGCAACCTCAAGTGCAAGACCTGCCCGCAATCCTGGGGCATGTCCGAGGACTCCGCCGACCTCACCGTCGAGTGGGCGCGCCACATCCTGGACCAGGTGCCGGAAGTGCGCCGCGTCGTCCTCCACGGCATCGGCGAACCGACCCTGAACCCGCTCCTGCCGGAGATTATCGCGCTCGTGAAGTCGCGCGGCGCCTACGCGTTGTTCAACACGAACGGCCAGACCCTGCGCGGTCCGCTGCTCGAACGGCTCGCGCTGAGTGGCCTCGATGAGGTGCGTGTTTCGATCGATGCGGCCACCCCCGAGACGTACCAGCTCGTGCGCGGCGCCGACGGGTTCAGCCGCATTATCGAGAACGTGAAGGCGCTCGCCGCAGCCAAAGAGCGCGCCGGCAGCCTGACGCCTCGCGTCTCCCTCTGGATGACCGGCCTGAAGACGAATATCGCCGAACTGCCCGCGCTCATCGACATCGCGCGCGAGGCCGGGATCACCGAGGTCTACCTCCAGCGGCTGGTCTACTCCGGGCGCGGCCTCGCCAACGAAGACGAAGCCGTCTACGGCCGCCTGGACGAGGCCGAACTGGCTGCCCTCGAAGCCGCCCAGGCGCGCGCCGCCGAGCTTGGCATCACGCTGCGCGGCTCCTCCGAGGCCCTGCCTGCGATTGTCGCTCCGGATGCCGCGGTCGCTCCCTGGCGAGCCTGCCGCCGGCCCTGGTCGCTGGTCTACATCACCGCGAACGGCAACGTCCTCTCCTGCTGCATCGCGCCGTTCACGGATGCGCCATACGAGGGCCTCATCCTCGGAAACGCCTTCCAGGAGCCGCTTGAGGTCATCTGGAATGGCCCCAGGTACCAGAACTGGCGAGCGTCGATGCTCGAAGGGACGCCGCCGCCGGCCTGCGCGAAGTGCGGCTCGGCCTGGGCGCTTTAAGCGATGGGCATAGCGGTTGAGGCGCGCGCGGCATCTCGCGAGTCAGGGCTGGTTGCTCGCTCGCGGGCAATTGCGGCACGACTCAGCTGGTCGACCGTCGCGATTAGCGGTATCTCTGCGGTCGCGGCCGTGTTCTTTGTTGCGAACGCGGTCACACGCTGGCGTGACTACCAGACCAACGCGTTCGACCTCGCATTCTTCGACCAGATCATCTGGAACACGTCGCGCGGCGACTGGTTCGAAACGAACTTCGTCGCCTACAACTTCGCCGGGCAGCACATGGAGCCGATCCTGCTGCTCTTCGTGCCGTTCTACTGGTTCGGTGGCGGGCCGCTCGTCTTGCTTGTCGTCCAGTCGGTCGGCGTGGCCCTGGCGACCCCGCTGCTCTATGCCGCGAGCCGCGGATTCGGCCTGCCGAAGATCCTGGCGCTCGCCGTCGCCGCCAGCTTCCTCGTGAACCCGTATCTCCATCGCGCGGTCGATTTCGACTTCCACCCGGAGGTGCTGGTCGCGATCCCGGTGTTCGCAGCCGCCTGGGCGGTGTCGGCCAAGCGCTACCGCCTCGCGTCGGCGCTCGCGATCTCGGCCCTGCTGTTCAAGGAAGATGCTGCCTTCGTCGTCCTCGCGCTCGCCGGCTTGCTCTGGTTCGAAGGCGCGAAAAAGCCGGCGCTGGTCACCGCCACGGTCGGAATCGCCTACGCTGTGGTGATCGTGCTCGTCGTCATGCCGCTGATTCGAGACGGCGCCCCGAGCGACCTCGTCGAGCGATACGGCTACCTCGTCGGAACTTCGAACCAGGCGGAGTTCTTGCCCCGGCTGCTGAGCCGCCCCTGGGTCATCCCGCAGCACCTCTTCGCGCCCGCCCAACTCTGGACCGCCGGCCTTTTGCTTGCCATAACCGCGCCATTGGCGATGCTCCGGCCACATCTGCTGCTCTTCATCCTTCCCGGCCTCGCCGTTGCCCTGCTCGCATCGCACCCCGAGCAGCGCGCGCTCGAACTGCACTACAGCGCCGAGATCGTGCCGCTCATCGTGCTATTTGGGCTGCTCGGGGTGCGAACTGCCCTTCGGCGAGTTCCGCAGCCGGTTGTCGCGACCGCAATCGTCCTGCCGGTCCTGCTCGGATTCTTCGCGATCAGCCCGTTCTCGCCGTTCCAAGACCGGTCAACGCTGCCCACGTCCGAGCATCGTGATGCCCTCGACGCGGCGGTCGCGCTCGTCCCCCAGGACCCAGCGCAGTCCGTCGCTGCCCAGTCTGGCATCCTCCCGCGGCTCTCCCAGCGGCGTGACGCGCGCGAGTTTCCCGGCGGCGCGACCTCCGCGGACTGGGTGGTGGTCGACCGCTACGGCCACATCAGCGGCCAATCCCAGCCCGAGTACGAATCTACACTCGCCGAAGTTCGCGCCACCTTCGAACGCGTCTACGAACGCGACGGAGTCGAAGTCTTCAGGAGAATCGAATGAACGTCACCCTGGTCATGCCCGCCCGCAACGAAGCCGAGACCATTCGCGCGGTCGTCGCCGAGGTGCGCGAGCACTTCGCCGGGACCATCATCGTGGTCGACAACGGCAGCACCGACGGTACTGCCGAGTGGGCCCGCGAGGCCGGCGCGACTACCGCCTGGGAGCCGCGCGCAGGGTATGGCCGGGCTATCAACACCGGCATCGCCGCCGCACCCCCGAATACCGACTTTTTCGTCTTCATGGACGCCGACGGCAGCGACCGGCCGCAGGACATCCCGAAGCTCCTCGCCGCCATCGACGCCGGGGCGGACCTTGCCCTCGCCGTGCGCAAAGGTCCCGGGGTCGAACCAGGGTCGATTACGACGCCCGCGCGCTTCGGGAACTGGCTCAGCGGCGCGCTCATCGGGCTCACCTGGGGCCGCCGCCTGCACGACCTTTCGCCGCTGAAGGCGATTCGCGCCGGCGCCCTCCGCGGCCTCGATATCCAGCAGCAGACCTACGGCTGGACCGTCGAAGTGCTCGCGAAAAGTGCGCGCGATGGCCTCGTCATCACCGAGGTCGAGGCTGGGTACCGGCATCGCGCAGGCGGCGAATCGAAGGTCAGCGGCAACTTCCAGGCCTCCGTGAAGGCCGGCTACCGGATTCTGCGCACGATCGCGGCGGTTGCTCTCTCGGGTGTTCACCGGCCATCGAACGGCGTGCTCGGCGGTGCCGCGTTCGGCCTCCTGCTGCTCGCGCTGCTGAGCGGTTGGCTGCTCCAGCAGGGCCCGGCGAGCCCGCGCGTGCTGGTCACAACCTGGCTCCTCGCCTGGCCACTCTTGCTCGTCACCATCGGCCTGGGCATGACCGTTTCCATGCTTTTCGGCCGCCGAGCACCGCGCGAGAAGCCGGTTGCAGCGACCTCACAGCCGAGCACGTCCGAACTCCGATAAGTTGTTCATTCGCCGTTCAGAACTTCCGCCGCGGCAGGCGGTAGGATGAGCAGATGGAAGCTTCCCGCGTGCTGGTCGTCGATGACGAGCCCATGGTTACCGAAGTGGTCGAACGCTACCTCCAGCGCGAGGGCTATGACGTGCGCACAGCCGCCGACGGCCTCGCCGCGCTCGAAGCGTTCGCCGAGATGCGTCCCCACCTCGTCGTCCTCGACCTCATGCTCCCGCGCGTCGATGGCATGGAGGTCTGCCGCCGCATTCGCGAAACTTCGCGCACGCCCATCATCATGCTCACCGCCCGCGGCGACGAAATGGACCGCATCGCCGGCTTCGAAAACGGCGCCGACGACTACCTCGCGAAGCCGTTTAGCCCGCGCGAACTCGTGGTGCGCGTCAAAGCCGTCCTCCGGCGCACCCATGACGGCGGCTTCGAACCGGAATCTGAGCGCGTCGTCCGCGGCGACATCATCGCCGACCCGCGCGCCCGGACGGTCGAAATCGCCGGCGCCGCGGTCGACCTGACCGCGCGCGAGTTCGACCTCCTGTTCTACCTGATGGCCCACCCGGGCGAGGTCTTCTCGCGCGAGCAGCTCCTCGAACGCGTTTGGAAGTACGAGTGGTTCGGCGATGCGAGCACGGTCACGGTCCACATCCGCCGCCTGCGTACCAAGGTCGAACGCGACCCCGAGACGCCGAAGCACATCAAGACTGCCTGGGGGCTGGGCTACCGGTGGGAGAACTGAGCCAGCGCAGTTCGTGGTCCGCGGTGCTCGTCGCATGGGGGAGCGTCGTGCTCGCGGTGCTGCTCGGCATCGTCGCAACGCATTTCATCCTCGGCCCGAAGCCCGGCGAACTGGCCATTATGGGCGTCACGCTCGCCCTCACCTGCATCGCCGGGGTGGCCCTCTCATTGCTAGCCGCGAAGAGCACGACGCGCCTGCCGATACGCTGGCAGCTGACGATTTTCGCAACCATCGGTTTTGCCGGGCTCGTCCTAAATATCAGCGTCGCCGCCGCCCTCATGTTCTTCAGCGGCCACGACTTCGAACTCCTGATGGTGCTCTGCGCGGTCGCGTTCGTCGCCAGTATCGGCCCGGCGCAGGTCATGGCTCGAGCGGTCAGCGGCCGTGTCGAATCCGTCGAATCGGCGACCGCGCGCATCTCCAGCGGCGACCTCGCGACCCGTGTCGCCATCGACGGCGCCGACGAAATCGCCCGGCTCGGCGACTCCTTCAACGCGATGGCCATCTCGCTTGGGGCCGCCCGTGCCGAACGGGACGAACTCGAGCGCGCCCGCCGCGACCTCTTCGCGGCGATTTCGCATGACCTGCGTACGCCGCTCGCCTCGATGCGCGTCATGGTCGAAGCCATCTCCGACGGCGTCGTCCCGGACCAGGCGACCCACGACCGCTACCTGGGGTCGATCACCTCCGAGATCCAGCGGCTCTCCATGCTCATCGACGACCTGTTCGAACTGACCACGATCGATAGCGGCGAACTCCGCCTGCGCCTCGAAACGCTGCGAGTCGAGGACCTCGTCGCCGAGACGGTCGATTCGTTCCGGCCCCAGGTCGAGCGCGCGGGGATCCACCTCGATTTCGAACTCTCGACCGGCACGCCGTCGGTGCGCGCGGACCCCCAGCGGCTCTCGCGGGTGCTCTACAACCTCCTCCAGAACGCGATTCGCCACACCCCGAGCGATGGCACGATAGTCCTGCGGACTGCTGCGGCAGGTGACTCCGTGCAGCTTTCGGTCTCCGATACGGGCGAAGGCATCGCCAGCGAGGACATCCCCTTCGTCTTCGACCGGTTCTACCGCGGCGACCGTGCGCGCGTCCGCGATGGCGCCGGCAGCGGCCTCGGCCTGGCGATCGCCCGCGGTATCGTCGAAGCGCACGGCGGCCGAATCTGGATCGAACCCGGCACCGGCCGCGGCGCAACCGTCGCCTTCGACCTCCCCGCGCTGGTCTGAGCCAGGTAAAAGCGTCGCCGACGATCGTCCCGCACGTTGCGAAGAATTGTGTTCGTTTCCGAGGTGCTGTCTCGTAGTAGAGGTATGGAGCTGACAATTTCCCTGGCCGACGTCCCGAGAGCTGGTGAGGACGTGGCGATCGATGCACCCAGGACGATGCGGCCGGAGGAACTCTGTGCCGTCTATGCCGAGCGCGTGTTCCGCTTCTCGAGCATGGTTTCGCGCGGCGAGGTCGATGCCGAAGATCTCGCCCAGGACGCGCTCGAACGCGCAATTCGTGCCCTCGACTCATTCGACTCTTCGCGCGGAAGCATGAGCGCGTGGCTCTGGCGGATCGTCGTGAGAGTCGCCGCCGACCACGGCCGCCTGGCACGCCGCCGCCATCTCCTCTTCGACCGGCTGGTTCGCTACCGCGAGGAGCCCCCGAGCGGGCTGGAAAATGAACCCCAGGTGCCCGCGGCCGAACTGTTGGCGGCGGTGCGCCGGCTGCCACCGCGGGACCGGGAGATCATCGCCCTGCACTACGGCGCCGGTCTCTCATACGCCCAGGTCGCGGAAGCCCTGGGTATCACGCCAGCGGCTGCGGGCGTAGCCGGCCGGAGAGCCGTCGCCCGCCTTCGAACCATGATGCTCGACCCCAGGAGGAGCCAGTCGTGACCACGAAACTTGAATCCAGGGAGTCCCGGTCGCTCGAAGAGCAGCTCGAATCACTCGATATCACCCTGCCTGCCGGTGTCGTGCAGGCAGCGCTCCATGCGTCAATGGGAAGCGAGCGGCTTCCCCGGCGCACGCATAGCAGCGCCCGCCGCGGACTGATCCTCGGTGCCCTCGGCGCCGGGGTTGTTGGCGCGAATATCGCCGCCGCCTACCAGGTCCCGGCCTATGGCGACCTTTTCGCCAAAATGCCGTTCCTCCAGGACCGCGATCGCATGCTCATCCAGGACAGTGGCATACCACCGGAGACCGCGCTCGCCCTCGACCTTGTCGCTATCGACCAGGGGTACGTAGTCCACCTCAGGGCCGCATACGCCGACACGACCCGGACGACGCTCGCCTTCGACATCCAGGCGGTTCCCGGCCAGGAGGCGGCATTTCGAGCCCCGGGCTATATGGAATTCGAAATCACCGACGCGGACGGCAACGTCACCACCGCCAGGGCGAACAGCGGCGGAGTGGTCGGCGCGACTATGCGAACGATGCACGCCAACCTGCCGCCACTCCAGGGCGCATCGGCAAACGGCGCGCCCGTGAAGTTCCGCGTCACCTCCCTGGATGACCTGGATTGGAAGGTCTCCGGCAGCTGGGAGTTCGAACTGCAACTTGTTGCCGAGCCCGCCCCGGCGCTCGAGGTCCCAGCGGGGCGACTCCGGGCCGGCGATTCGGAGTTCGAGATCATCTCGATTCAGCTGTCTGGATTCATCCTGACCGTCGAGTACCGGGTGTTCGGCCCGGTTGTCGAACGGGAATCCGGGTTCTGGAATGCGCCAACCGTCGATCTTCCGAGGATGGGCGAAACGACCGATTCGGTCATGATTTTCGCCGTGAATGAAGACCCGGAGGCGCCGCCCTACGTCAGTGTTTCAGGTTCTAGCGACGACATTGGTAACGCCCTCCGCAAGACGGTTATCACTGTCCCCGAGTCCGGAAACTACCGGCTCAAACTCGGCAACGTCGAGCAAGAAGGCTGGCTCATCACCATCCCGTGATCGCGGCCGACCGTGCGGGCGGAGAATCCCGCCCGGGTGGCCCTTTGCCGGCCGAGGTCGCGGCTATAGGGTGGATGAAGATGCTCCACACGGTCGATTCCGTCGCCGCGCCGCCAGCGCTCCGCTGCCGGTGTTCCTGGAGCCGGAGAATTCCATGCCAGAGACCACAACAAGCAGCGCCGCGACCACTCGGAAGTTTGATCTCCTCCAGGCGGCCGACCGGTTGTTGGCCAAACTGCCCGGGAATGCCCGGCAGTCCGAAAGTATCGCGCGCGAGGGAAGCGTCTCCGTTGTGATGATGGCGATGGAGGCGGGCGACGCGCTCAAGGAACACTCGGCGCCCGGCGCGGTGGTGGTGCAGCTCCTCCGGGGGCACGCCATCCTCACCGCCGGCGGCAAGTCGTTCGACCTTCGCCCCGCGGAGATGATCGTCATGCGTCCCGGCGTCCGCCACGATGTCCGCGCCGAAGAGCAGTCGGTGCTTTTGCTCACCGTTACCGGCAGCGAGGAATAGCGAGTCTGCCCAGATTCTCGGTTCGC
>JBBSKE010000177.1:0-7604 GCA_038256595.1 Tepidiformales bacterium
ACGCACAATCATCGAGGCCGAGGGCCGCGCCCGTGCGGTCGAACTCGAAGGCGCTGCCGAGGGCGCGAAGATTCGCTCCATCGGCGAAGCGACCGCCGAGGCCTACGACAAGCAGCAGGAGGCGGTCGGCCAGTCCAACCTCTTCGGCATCGAAGTGGCGAAGGCAATTGCGACGGCCGGCCTCAAGATCACGCCGGACATCGTCGTCGGCGGCGGTGGCAACGGAGATGCGGGCGGCGGTATCTTCGCAGCCTTCCTCGCCCAGATGCTCGGCGAACGCCACCAGCCGGAGCCGGCACGCGGCCGCGTGGAGATCGTGCCAGCTCCGCCGCCTCCACCGCCGGCGCCGCGCCCGCCCGAGTAGCGTTCGATCCCGGAATTTCGGTCACCTGTAACTGCCGGCAACATTGTTGCCGGCAGTTGCCGATCTGCTCGCCAGGGTGGCCGCCCGAACGGCGGTTCATGCCTTGCCGAAGCGAGTAAATTCGGTGACGCGACGCGGAAAGTGTCTGCTACACTCGAAGCATGGCTACTTTGACGATCACCATTGATGACGAGACCTTTGCCCGCCTCATGGAGCGCGCTGCCGACGCCGAAGTTGACGTTGAGGCAGTGGCCACGGCTCTTGTAACGTCTGGCCTCGCGGCAGATGCCGGCAAAACGGTGTCTCCGGAAGTCGCGGCGATCATCGAGCGCCAGGTCGAACAGTTCCGTCCCCTGTTCCAGCGACTCGCCCAGTAGTGGACGGGACTCGTTACGTCTCGATCGACGAAGTCCTCGCGTACCACGAGCATCTGTTCCGAGCGGATGGGGCAACTCCGATGCCATTGATTGCTCGCGGGAAGCTCGAAAGCGCCGTTCTACGGCCACAATCTGAGGCGTTCGGCGAAGAGTTCTTTCCGACCATAGCTGAGAAAGCGTCTGTGCTACTCCAGGGCATCGCCATCGCGCACCCGTTCCTCGACGGCAATAAGCGCGCTGCCGCGGGTGCCATGCTCCTGTTCCTTGAGTTGAACGGCATTCCTGTCGATGTTGACCAGGACGATCTCTACGACTTCGTCATCGCCGTCACCACCGGCGACCTGCGCGAGGTAGAGGACATCGCCACTCGCCTCAGGGAGATTTTCGCGCCACACCTCGACGGCCGCTGAGCGCTGACGCGCAGAACACCGGTCCTTGTCGCCACACTTTTCGTCTGCGAGACGAATGTGGAGTGAGCCTGGCGGACTGCAGCGCACCTGATCGTAAAGTTCGCTACCATAAGCCCGGGCCGGGTCGTGCCGCAGGGCGCCTCGCCTGGCCAACAACACCGAAGCTCCCGGGGGAAGCATGCCGTCGCTCGAAGCAACGTGGCGCCGTCATGCCGAAGCCGTGGTCGCCGGGGATGCTGCAACTGTCGCTGCCGATTTCACCCCGGCTGGCATGGCGAAGGCCCTCGCGACGGAGGCCGAACCGCAACCAGGGCGACTGACCGCCTACCAGGTCCGCAGCGCCGGCGAGCACCAGGTGGAGATCGCCTACCTGGGCGACGTGACCCGGACGATGCGGACAACCTGGCAGGAAACCCAGCCAGGGACGTGGCAAATCATCGACATTGTGGAGGTAGCAAATTGAGTGGTACCGCGCGGGAAGCCGCAGAGCGAAACGCCCAGGCCCTGATGGCCGGCAACATGATGCAACTGATGATGGACATCACCCCCGAGGCAATGGCCGGGCTCATGCAGATGGGGACCGCCGCGGGCGTGAACCCCGGTGCCTTCTCCCTCGCCTCGATGCCCGGGATTACGGGCTTCGAACTCGGCGAATCCACCGTGCTCGAAGGAGCCGAACTGATCCCGACCACTTTCCATTCCGCCCTTGGCTCGATCACCGTGGTTTCGACCTGGAAAGAGATTGCCGGCGCCTGGAAGATTGCCGCCGTCACCGTGAATAATATCGCCCCGAAGACGGGCGCCTGACCTGGTGGAACTGCTGCTGCTGCGCCACGGAATCGCCGAGGACCAGGGTGCAAAATACCCCGCCGACTTCGACCGGCCCCTGACCACCGAGGGCCGCGCCCGGATGCTCGCCGAGGCCGCCGCCATCCGCCGTATCTGGCTGCCCGACGCGATTCTCACGAGCCCGCTGGTGCGCGCCCGGCAGACCGCCGAGGTGCTCGCCCGCGCCTGTGGGATCGATGGCATCGCCGTCAGCGAGACGCTCGCTGCGCACAATTTCGACGAACTCTTCGAGGCAGTAGGCAAACTCGGCGCCCGGCGCGTCATCGCCGTCGGCCACGAACCGCTCCTCTCGGGCACACTCTCCTACGCGCTCACCGGTTCGGAAACAGTCGTTCGCTCCACCTTCAAGAAGGGTGCAGCCGCGCTTATCGGTTTCGATGGCGAGCCGAAGGCCGGGGCGGGATGGCTCGAATGGCTGATTCAGCCGGCCGTCTTGCGTTCGCTCGCACCATCCTGAGCGACCCTTAGCTGCACATTCAGCGGCAGCCTGAAGGCTGATTCGAAGCGCCGCCCCTGGCGTTCGATAGCGTTGACCTCCGCATCCAGTGGCGAATTCGAAGTGACTGTCAGACGAACATTCTTGCCGGGGCGGAGGCTCATCTGCGCGGTCGCAACCGGCGAGTGGCGCCGGCGGTGAATTGCGTGCGCGAGGCCAAGCAGCGGCGCCAGTGATGCGGCTCGCCGGTCATCGTCCGGTTGGAGCGCGTTCGCATAGGGAGAGAGGTCCGGGGTCCCGGAATCGCCCCAGCGGACGAGCGCGCCGAGGAGCACAATCTCGCGGTGGGTGAAGCCGTGGAGGTCGCCGCTGTGGACGAGGTACTCCGCGTGGCGGTCGCGGTTGTAGTAGTCGATGTGCATCCCGATGCCGCCGAGCCGGGCCGCGCAGATGAGCAGTTCGCGCTCCTCCGGGCCGAACCCGTGCAGCGGCTGAGTTGCATCGAACAGGGCGGCCGCAGTCGCCTCGATCGGCTCGGTCCCGCGCTCATCGACGTTGTTCGCGCGTGCCAGGCCATCTATGGAGGCCCGCCGGACGTTCGGCAGCATCGGCTCGAATGGCCGCATCACCTGCCAGAGGAGCCCTTCGCGCAGGCCCTGCCCGGCCACCGTGAGTTGCGACGCGCCGGTCAGCTTCGCTACTTCGTCGATCACGATCGCGGCGGCATGGAGTGTCTCGACGCGGTTCGGACTGACGCCGGACATCTTCCGGCGAGTGGCCACCGGCGCAACCAGCGCTCGCGCCATCCGCGTGAGTTCGCGCGCCGGGATCTCCATGCCATGCAACCGGCGCAATGGGTAGGACGACCGCAGGCGGTGCAGGCGGGCGAGGTTGCGGACTGCGCCGCCTGCGCCGAGCAGGACCGGCAGCTTCTCATCGACCGTAATCATCTTCCCGACCGCTTTGCGCAGGGCACGTACCTGGCGGGCGTTCGGGGGGTCGTCCGGGAGATAGCGCTCGGTCGCATAGAGCGCTCCGAGCGGGACTGACTGCACCGAAACTGGCTGACGTTCGCGAATATGCACGACTTCGAGCGAGCCGCCGCCGATATCGACGAGGTGGCCATCTTCTACGGAAGTGCTGTTCATGGCGCCGAGGAAACTGGCGCGCGCTTCATCTTCGCCGGGGAGAATCGTTATTTCGAGACCGAGTTCGTCGTATACGCGCTGGCAGAATTCGTCCGCGTTCGGTGCCCGGCGCAGCGCCTCTGTTCCCGCGATGACCGTCACCGAGGGAGCATGACTGGCAGCCACCTGCGAGACAATACGGAGCGCGTGCATGCCTCGCTCCATGCCCTCTTCGGAGAGCCGCCCGTTAACCTGGCCCAGGCCCAGCTTGGCGTCATAACGCTCTTCGTCGATGACCTCGAAGGCCGACGTCGCGAGCTGGCGTGCGATGAGCAGGCGAATGGAGTTCGAACCAACGTCGATGACAGCTATTACTCGGCCACGGTGCATTTCTACCTGGCTGCTATGGTCGGGTGCGTTCACGAAGGGAATGTTAACGATTCATTGCCGAAAGCGTCTGAGAGAAATCATCGAAGGGACATTGCAGAGGTATAACGGTTCGAGAACATATCTGTACGAACCCTTCACCGGTTGATACTATCATTTCAGAAATCTTTCCAGTGGAGATGCCCAATGGCCCGGCCAGGACTTATCGCCGCCCTCCTTCTCCCGTTGCCCTTCGCGGCCCTGCCACTGGTAGCGGTCCTGCTGGGTGGCCCCACGTTCAGTTCGAACGACGACAACGCCGTCTACGCTCCTGTGACCTCCCCGGCGATCATCCAGGATGAGCCGGCAGGCCTCGCGAAATGGCCCGGCCTTCACGGTGATTTCGCAGACGTCTACACTCACGGCTGCGATGACTTCGCCTCCGGCACCTGATTACCGCACTTTCTGCAATTCTTCGCTAGCCCGCCGTTCGCCCGAACGGCGGGCTATTTCATTCCTTCCGCGAGCCGGTAACCGACGCCCCGCACGGTCTCGATGACGCCGACTCCGAACTTCTTCCGCAAGTAGCCAACGTAGACATCGACCAGGTTCGAGCCCGGGTCGTAGTCGAATCCCCACACGCGCGAGAGGAGCTGTTCGCGCGAAAGCACCTGTCCCTGGTGCCGGACGAGTGTCTCCGCGAGCAGGAACTCTCGCGCCGAAAGCTCCACCGGCCGGCCATCGATGTGTACCTGCCGCGAGTGGAGGTCGAGCCGCACTTTGCCTGCTTCGAGCACGTTCGCTGGCGCGCTGCCCCTGTCCCGGAGGCGCGCACGCACGCGAGCGAGCAACTCTTCGAAGCTGAATGGCTTCGTGATGTAGTCGTCCGCGCCTCCTTCGAGCCCGGCGACCGTCTGGTTGAGGTCGATGCGGGCGGTGAGGATGATCACCGGCATTCGAGCGCCTGCTGAGCGAATCCCGCGGACGACCGATTGCCCGTCCATGTCCGGCAGCCCAAGGTCCAGGATGACGAGGTCGAACCAGTCGTCGCGGGCGAGCGCGAGTGCGCCGGCGCCATCCTCAGCGACCGTGACGACAAAGCCGTTGGCCTGGAGGCCCTTCTTCAGGAACGACGTGATGCGCGGTTCATCTTCGACCACCAGGATTCGGTTCATTCGTTCCCCCCGGGGCCGTCCAGCGGCAGGATGAGTGCGAACGTCGCGCCCTCGCCCGGCGCCGAGACGACATCTATGCGGCCACCGTGGGCCTCGGCGATGACGCGCACGATAGAGAGTCCGAGGCCGGCGCCATCCGTCCGGCGCTTCCCGGATCGCCCGCGGGAGAAGCGGTCGAAGATGTGGGCCTGCTCTTCGCGCGAGATGCCAGGTCCGGCATCGGAGACCCAGAATCGCACTTCCTGGTGGGTGGCGCTGCTCCCGAGGGTGAGTGCCGTCCCTTCGGGCGTGTGTTCGAGCGCGTTCCGGACGAGGTTCATGGCCGCCTGCGTGAGCCGCTGCCGATCGCCAATCATGACGACCCGTGCGGCCTCCGCGATGTGCCACGTGCGCTCGCCGAAGGCCGCCGCCTTGGCTGCGATGTCGTGTGTGAACTCCTCGACCTCGATCGGCTGCGGATGGATGAAATCGGGCGTTTCGTACTTTGCGAGGAGCAGCAGGTCCTCGACGAGGCGCGCCATCCGGTCGAGTTCGTCCGTGACCAGGCGGACGGTCTCCTCGCGCTCGTTGGGGTCGTCACCGAGCAGTTCGAGATGCCCGCGGATGATGGTGATCGGCGTGCGCAATTCGTGCCCCGCATCGTCGATGAATCGCCGCTGGGTCGCGAACGAGTTCTCCAGGCGGTCGAGCATCTCGTTGAAGTTGCGCGTGAGTTCGGCAATCTCCCCGCCGCCGTAGACCGGGATTCGCTCCCGCCAGTTGGCATCGTCGACCGCGCCCGAGGCCTGGGCCAGCTGCCGGATCGGGCGGAGCACCTGCCCGGCGGCAAACCAGGCGACCAGGGAGGCCGCGAAGAACGCCGAACCGAAGACAATCGCCCCCACCTGGAGGACCCGGTTCACTTCGCGGAGCTGGTCGCGCAGGAAGACCGTGACGACGAAAACGCCGACGACTTCGCCATCGAACGACATGGGAATGGCGATGTAGCGAACGTCGCCCTCGCTGGTTTCGAGTTCGCCCCGGGTGCTGGCGGTCACCGATGTCCATTCGGCGAGCACGTCCGGTTCGTCGAGCAGCTGCACGAGCGCGGGTGTCGAGGCGAACGGCTGCCCTTCGACGATGGTGAAGAGCGCCTCGCCCTCCCCGGGAACGTTGCGGCTGAGGAAGGTCGTGAAGATTTCGCGCACATCGCGCCCAAATGGCTCGCCGGTATTGGGATCGCGACCCTCGGAGAGCTGCTCCAGCTCCGCGACTTCCTGGACGAGTTGGCTATCCACGTCGTTATCGAGCTGGGCCAGGAGGATGCTCCGCTGCAGGACGAGTCCGAAGATCAGCGCCAGCAAGATAAGCACCAGGAACCAGCCGAAGATGCGGACGCGCGTTGACGCCGATCTCCGCCAGTCCCCGGCGCGTTGACGGAGCGGCATCGCGCCCCCGGTGCGTGTAGCTGTTGGCATGGTCGAGTCCATTGTCCACGATGCCGGGTTGCGATGAGCCATCGATGCGATGTCCTCAGAATTCAGCGCGAGTGCCGGGCCAACAGACCCGGCACTCGACAATATGGAGCTAGTCCGGCGAGTCGAATGACTCTCCGGAGTCGAATGACGCCTCGGAGTCGAAGCTGGCCGAGTATTGCGGCGCGGGCGCTGCGGGGCTGTCGTACGAATCGGCCGCCACGGACGCGGAGGAATCGCTGGGACTATCGTTGGCGATTGGCGCGCTCGGCTCTGTTGCTGCCGCCGCCGGGTCGTCGAGCGGCGAATCGTAGGAGCTCTCGGGCGAGGCAAAGAGCACGGGCCCGGAGATGACGTTCTGGTCCGCCGACGCCTCGACCGATTGGGTAATCGGCGCGCGGTCCTGGAGTTGGATACGGTCCCTCAGCTGGGCCCGGTCGCCCCCGTCGTCGGCGAGTGCCATGCCGGTGGCGGCGACCAGGGTGACGGCACCGGCGGTGACTGCAGTATTCGTCCAGTTCGAATGCTTGCGGATCTGGTCTCGGATTGGCATGGGTTCATGTTCCCTTCGTGGTGATCGTTGGCGAACTCGCCCGGCTACTTAACTCTTAGTCCGGCGAGTCGGCGGAATCGTTCGAAGCGGCAGATGCGCCAGAGTCGTAGCTCGAATCGTAGCTGGCCGAAGCCTGCGCAATGGGCGCCGGGCTGTCGTAGGAGTCAGCCGACTGGTAGCTCGGAGCGGGAGCCGGCTGGCGAGAAACCGGGCTGTCGTAGGAGTCGATGGACTGGTACACGGTTGCGGGCGCCGGCTGGCTCGCTGCGGGGCTGTCGTAGGAGTCGATGGACTGGTTCACGGTTGCGGGCGCCGGCTGGCTCGCTGCGGGGCTGTCGTACGAGGCAAGCGAGTAGTAGGCCGGCGAGGGAGCTGCCTGGCTTGCAGCGGGGCTGTCGTACGAGGCAAGCGAGTAGTAGGCCGGCGAGGGAGCTGCCTGGCTTGCAGCGGGGCTTTCGTACGAATCGCTGAGCTGGTAGGCGGGCGCGGGAGC
>JBBSKE010000178.1:0-7594 GCA_038256595.1 Tepidiformales bacterium
TAGGCGCGCGGCGCATCATGGGTCCGTCGGCGGGCAAGCTCGGCGCGCAGCACATCGCGCTCGCGCACCACGGTGTCGTAGTCCTCCTCCACGCCGGCCACCTCCACCGCCAAGTAGGCATTCAACGTGTGATAGCTGATGCCCAGCACCTGGCAGGCCGCGCGCTTGTGTTTCACGGCCGCCAACACGCGGCGGGCATAGCGGGCGCCGTGGCTTCGCATCGACTCGAACGCTTCACTCATGACGCGATGGCCGCCTGGGCCTCGTATTCCGCGTAGGCCTGGAGCACCAGATCACGGATGCCGTCCTGCACGCTCAGTTCGCCTGCGGCCGGCCGCAGCAAGGCGAAGGACCGGCGTTCACCGCTCACCGTGTAAGTCTTGGCCGGGAAGGTGACGTTGCGGCCCACGCCGGTGCGGCGCTCCCACACCGCGAACCCCAGCAGCCGCATGCCGGTCAGCAGGCCACTGGTGAAGTGCACCTCGGCGTCGGCCAACTTGCCGGCGGGGGTGCCCTTGTCGTTGGGCATAATCTTGACGATCATTTCGGTCGCAGTCATGGTCTCTCCTCGGCAAGGATGGTCAGGGCATCGAGAGCTTCGCCTTGCATGGCGGATTCGACCCACTCAAACCAGGGGTTAGCGCCGCTGTGGTCCGGGCGGCGCTTAGTTTTCGCGCGCGGTGCATGGATCGTGACCGAATCGCCAGCCGTCGCGAGCGCGCCAATCGCGGATTCGTCGGCGAAGACGTGGACCTGGATTCGCCGCTCGGTCGTCGATTGGAGCAGCGCCTCGACCAGGTCCTGGAGCTCCGAGGAGCCGATTTCGCCCTTGCCGACGCCGCGGGGAACGCTGGAGACCACCGCCACGTCGAGGGTGGAGGTGCTCTCGCGCTGCGGTTCGAGGAAGTCCGGCAGGCGCAGGACCGGCACGTTGAGCGCGGGCACGAGGTCTGCCTCCCAGGGAATCATCCCGAGGTGCCCATACGGCTGCACGAGACAGATCCAGAGCGGGCGGCCGTCGGGATTCTCGCTCTCGTTCCAATCCTTGAGCTGGAGCACGAGTTGAGGCGCGACCCCGAGCGTTGTCGAGGTCAGCGACACGCCCGCGCCAGGCAGGCCGAATTCGGCTGCGGGGAATGGCCCGGCATCGAAGAGCGTCTCCCGCTCGCCATCGACCGTCCCTTCGAGACGAACAGTGATAGCCGATTCGCCGCGTTGCGCGACCAGCCGCACCCACAGGGTGATGAGTTCGAATTCGCGGGCAAGCATCATCGCCGGGCCCCTCCCTTTAGCTAGTGATAAGGCAGTAGAGCGCCCAGTAGGTCGCTTCGTTGCTGATGTCGCTGTGGCCGCCGATGCGGGTGGTCCCGCGGACGCCGTAGAGGTCGATGGTGTCCGGGAGGTCGTAGCGGTTGGGGCAGTCGAGGATGTCGATGATGACCTCTCCCGAGAGGCGCGGGCCGTAGCCGCCGAGGGCCGCGAACGGGCTCGGTGGGTCGTCGCCGGCGATTTTCACCTCGGCGAGGTCCTCTTTCCGGGAGAGTCCGTGGTGGAAGAACGTGCGAAGGGCCTGGTCGTTCGCGCTGAAGGTCGCCAGGATCGGCTTCTGGATGCGGGCGAGCGCGGGGCGGTAGCCGCCCGGGTGGCCATCGACGTCGGCGGCGAAACTGAGGTGCGAAATCGCCGGCTGGAGGAGCAGCGCGCCGTGTACCGGGCGCGGTAAGTCGCCACCACTGCAGACCGCCGACATGACGATCTTCGCGCCGTAGGAGTGGCCCGCGAGGATTACCTTCGCGTTCGAGGAGGCGAGGATGTCGTGGAGCAGCGGCCCGACGCCGTTCGTGCCGACCACGCCGGCGCGGTCCTTCATCTTGCGAACGGTGAGGAGGCGAACGAGTTGGCGCGGGTCGAGCTTGTTCAGCTTCTTCTTGAGGCCGCCGAAGTCGAACGCAGCGCCGGGGCTGTCGCCGCTCGCTTCTTCGTCGACGAAATCGCCAATGGCCGTGACGTCGATCTCGTCCTCGGGCTCTTCGGAGATGGCCGCCCAGTTCAAAAGGAAGGCCTCGGCGTCGCCCGGGTCGGCGAATTCGTCCGCGCTTTCGGTTTCGAGCAGGGGCGAAACGAGTCCGAGTAGTTCACGGGCGCCCGCTTCGTCGAGCATTTCGGCGTCGAGTAGTTCGTAGAGCCGCTCAGCCTGCTCGTCGGGCACCTGGCCGGCCGCGATGCGAGTGAACTCCTTGCGCGCCTGCTCCTCATCGTCCGCCGCGAGATCGTCAGCTACGTCGTCGCCGCCAGCGATCTCCGGACCGGCCTCGCCTTCGCCAAAAACGAGCGCCGTGCTCGGCCAGAAGACGCCGACGAGCAGCGGTTTGAAATCGGCCGGGTGGGCGAGTGCCTTCTCCGCAGCCATGCGCATGTAGCCGTTCATGAAGCGCTGGTAGCGGTTGGTCGCGACCGTCCAGTCGTTATTCCAGCCATGGGAGAAGACGAAGACGTGCGACGGCGCAGTCTCGGGTGCCGAAATCCACTCCAGCAGCCGCGCGCGAGTGCGCGGACCCTCGCAGCGGCCCTTTTCGTCGAACGGGACGATGAAATAGGGCACGTCGCGCCCGCCTGGCGTTCGAATAATGCGCGGTTCCACGTCAGCCATTGGTCGGAATCTCCCTTCGAAGTCGCAGCACCTCCCCGCACGCGGAACATAAGCCGACTACTGCCGCTTCGTCTATCGGGAGACGTCACAGGCGCCAAGATTTTGCGTTTGGCGGGAGGAGTGCCGCTACACTTGGCCAGTGTCCATCTGGCTGAACGACGAGCATGAAGAATCGCATCTCCCGCCACGGGCGAGCCGGGTGGTGCTCCCCGCCGGATTCGAGACTGCCGCCGAACTCTGGATTGGTGGCGCGCACACCGCTTTTGGCGAGGACCTGGGCGTCGAGACCATGCGTGGCGCCTGGCTGGTCGATTGCGCGAACGAGTTCCCCGCGCGCTTCCGGGAGGCGGCCGGGCTGTCGCTCTACCGCGTGTTTACCGATACCGAAGAGTCGCCGCCGAACTGGCAGCGGATCGACGCCCTCGCCCGCTCGCTCGCTGCCTGCCTTCGAGGCGAGATTCCGCTTGCGGACCCCTGGGACCATCCGCAGGAGCCACCAGCGCGAATTTATGTCGTCTGCAAACAGGGATTGAACCGCAGCGGGCTCTTCACCGGGCGGATCCTGCGTGGTCTCGGGGTGCCGGGAGAGGTGGCGGTCGCGGCTGTCCGCGCGGCCCGGCCCGGTGCGCTGAACAACCAGACCTTCGAACGGCTGGTTCGCGAATAGCTCCTATCGCCAGTATCAAACTCGCCGGCAACGGGCAGCGTGATAGCATTTATGAAGTTGTAACAGGGCCGAGCGCCTGTACTTCCACTCTTACCACCGGACCGTGAAATATGGCCAGAGTCGGCATCATGGAGACGGCCATCCGCGATGGCCACCAGTCGCTTCTTGCGACTCGAATGCGCACCGAAGATATGATCCCCGTCCTCGAACAGATGGACGCTGTCGGCTACCACGCGATTGAGTGCTGGGGCGGCGCGACCTTCGATTCGATGCTGCGATTCCTCAAGGAAGACCCGTGGGCACGCCTGCGCGAAGTGAAGAAGCGGCTGCCGAACACCAAGACGCAGATGCTGCTTCGTGGCCAGAACGCGGTTGGCTACCGGCACTACGCCGACGACGTGGTCCGCGAATTCTGCGACCGCTCCGTGCAGAACGGGATGGACGTCTTCCGCATCTTCGACGCCCTGAACGACACCCGGAACCTGGCGACCGCCTTCGAAGCCGTGAAGCAGTCCGGCGGGCACGTGCAGGGCACCATCTGCTACACCGTCTCCCCGGTGCACACGGTCGAGAAGTTCGCTGCCATGGCCACCGAAATGGTCAGCATGGGCGCGGATTCGCTCTGTATTAAGGATATGGCAGGCCTTCTCAGCCCGATGATGGCGAAGGCGCTGGTCAGCCGGATTAAGGCCGACCACCCCGAGATGCTCCTCCAGATGCACTGCCACGACACGAGTGGCTACTCCGAGATGGCCTACCTCATGGGCGTCCAGGCCGGCGCGGACGTCATCGACACCGCCCTCAGCCCGCTCGCCGGTGGCACATCGCAGCCCGCGACCGAGACGCTCGTCGCCGCCCTCGCCGAAGACCCGGACCTCGATACCGGCCTCGACCTCAGCCAGCTCGGCGAACTGGCGGCCTACTTTAAGGACGTTCGCAAGAAGTACTGGAAGTTTGAAAGCCACCTGCTCGGCGTCGATGCCGGGGTACTTTCGCACCAGGTGCCGGGCGGCATGATTTCGAACCTCGTCGGCCAGATGCGCGAGCAGGGCCAGGAGCACAAGCTCCCAGAAGTGCTGCTCGAAAACGCCCGCGTTCGCGCCGACCTCGGCTACCCGCCGCTGGTCACGCCGTCCTCGCAGATTGTCGGCACCCAGGCCGTCCTCAACGTCCTCACCGGCAAGCGTTACGGGACGGTGACGAAGGAGACGCGCAACCTCGCGCGCGGCGCCTACGGGGCGACCGGGCAGCCGATCGAGGCCGACGTCCTCGCCCAACTCGTCGGCGACGAGCCCATAATCACGCATCGCCCGGCGGACGACCTCCAGCCGGAACTGGCGAGCGCGATGGCCGAAATCGGCGACCTCGCCGAGAACATCGACGATGTGCTGAGCTACGTGATGTTCCCCCAGCCGGCGCGCGAATTCCTCCAGTGGCGGAAGGATGGCGGCGGCCCGGAGCGCGAACTGGTCGCGGCCCTCGTTGGCGCGATGTACGTGAAGCCGAAAAAAGCCGCAGCGCCAGCTGCCATCGTCGTTTCCGCCAATGGCGGCCCGGCCGAGACATGGAAGAGCTTCGGGCGCATGCGCCAGATGCGATAACGGATAACCAGAGGGAGATCACGATGGCGAAAGTCACTATCGCTGGGCGCAGCTACGAAGTCGAAGTCAAGGGCGAATCCGTCGTCGTCGATGGAATCGAATTCCCGATCAAGATTCGCGAAGAGGACGCCTACGTCACGGTGAAAGCCGGCGACCAGCAGTACCGCATTCAGCTACCCGCCGAAGGTGAGCGGGTCAGCGGCATGACCGCCCAGGTGGACTACCGGCCGGTCACGATGGAGTGGGAAGGTGGCCTATCGGGGGCGCCGGCGCGCGCCGCTTCGCGTGGTGTGGCTGCCCCGGCTGCTGCTCCCCGGGCCGCGACCAGGGGCGGTATCACCGCCCAGATTGCCGGCCGCGTGCTTTCACTCAAGGTGAAGGTCGGCGACGCCGTGAAGTCCGGCGACGTCCTGCTCATCCTCGAAGCGATGAAGATGGAAAACGAGATCAAGTCCCGCAGCGATGGAACCGTGACCGCCCTCCCCGTTCCAGAAGGTGGCCGCGTGAGCGAAGGCGATGTGCTTGCCGTAGTCGAGTAATCGGTCCAGAGTGCACTTTACCCTTCCTTTACGGTGGTAAACGCACATGCGAAAAGCACTCCTTGGCCTCGCGATCTTGTTGGCTGGCGCGCTGGGTCCAATAAGCGGAGTTCTGCCAGCACTGGCGACCACGCCTCCCGCTTCGACCACACCCACACCCGCCCCGCCGGTATTCAGCGATGCGGCAGCTGTTCGAGATCAGCTCCTGGCGATCGGCATGGCGAATCTCGATGAACAGGTGAGTGCGCAGTTCATGGGCTTCTTCGCTGCCTGGCGAGTGCCGTATGCCGGCCTCATCGGCCGCGGCTCGGCAATCGAAGCGACTGGAAATGGCGTGGTTTCGACCTCTCGAGGCCTGCTCAATTCGAAGGACATTGCAGCGCCCGCGAATCCGACGGTCATCGCCTTCGCCGTCGCCGATTCCAGCGGCCGCTGCGCGGGAGCTGTCATCTACGGCTTCCCGAAGACGGACAGGACGATGAAGTTCGAAGGCCCGTCGTCGTGCAGCGCCGATGGCGTCGTCACCGCCTTCAAGGCCGTCTTCCAGGCCCCCACTCCGCCACCGATCACGACGGTGCCGCCGTCCACGACCGTTGCGTCCCCGTCCGTCGTCCCTGCGCCGCCGAACACGGGGACGGGCATGGCAGGAATCGGCGCGACACAGTATGGATTGCTCATTGCGGCGAGCATCGTAATCGCCGCCGGCGCCGGGCTCTCGGCCGTTTCGCGCCGAAAGTGACCTCACCTGCGAAATTGTCACACGTTTTATCTGGACTATTGATGATTAACGCTTCCGCCCGAGTGGCGGGAGCTATACGCTAGGCCTATCACCCGCACGCGAGGTATAGCGCAATGCCTGCCGAGGTTCCCGTACGATCCTTCCTTAGCGAGACCGTTCTCAGCGGAGCCTCGTCAATTCATCGCAACCTGAGCACTCCTGTGCTGTATGAGCACATGGTGAAGCGGGGCGAGGGCAAAGTCCTCGACGGCGGTACCTTCGCCGTCCGCAGCGGCGACCGCACCGGCCGCAGCCCGAAGGACAAGTTCGTCATCAAGGCGCCCGGGCTATCCGAGCTCGTCTGGTGGGGCCCGCACAACCAGGCCCTCTCCGTCGAAGCCTTCGACCGCATCCGCGACAAAGCAGTTGAGTACCTCAAGGGCCGCGAGCTCTACCTCCAGGATTGCGTCGTTTCGCAGGACCCGGAGCACCGCCGGACCGTTCGCGTCATCACCGAGCAGGCCTACCACAGCATGTTCGCCCGGACGATGTTCATCCCCTCCGACGAGCGGCCGGACGACGAGAAGCCGGACCTCACGATCCTGCACGCTCCGTTCCTCCAGCTCGATGGCCCCGAGGACGGCGTGAACAGCGAGGCTATTGTCGCGCTGCACCTCACCGAAGGCATCATCCTCATCGCCGGGACCGCCTACGCCGGTGAGATGAAGAAGGCCGTCTTCACGGCGATGAACTACTACCTGCCGCTCGATGGCATCCTCTCGCTCCATTCGTCCGCGAATGTGGACCCGGTGAACGGCACGACGGCGATCTTCTTCGGCCTTTCCGGCACCGGGAAGACGACGCTGAGCACCGACCCGGAACGCCTCCTGGTGGGCGACGACGAGCACGGCTGGACCGACAAGGGCGTCTTCAACATCGAAGGCGGCTGCTACGCGAAGGTCATCCGCCTCTCCGAAGATGCCGAGCCGGATATTTTCATCACCACCCACGACTTCGGGACGATCCTCGAAAACGTGGTATTCGACGAAAGCAGCCGTATCGTCGACCTGGACGACGACTCCATCACGGAGAACACGCGCGGCAGCTACCCCCTGGAACTGCTCCGCAACGTCTACACCGAAGAGATCGCGCCGCATCCGAGCCACGTCATCCTGCTGACCGCCGATGCCTTCGGCGTAATGCCGCCGCTCGCCCGCCTGACGAGCGCGCAGGCCCTATACCACTTCCTCAGTGGCTACACGTCGAAGCTCGCCGGCACCGAAAACGGCATCACGGAGCCGCAGCCGAACTTCAGCCCATGCTACGGCGCGCCGTTTATGGCCCTGAACCCGACGGTCTACGCCGAACTGCTTCAGCAGCGCCTGGCAGCGACCGGCGCACGCGTCTGGCTGGTGAACA
>JBBSKE010000179.1:0-7576 GCA_038256595.1 Tepidiformales bacterium
CGCTGGTGGCGTTTCGGTGCATTCGGCCGCAGGCGAGTATCTCGGCGTTTTCGAGACCGATGAGCACGCCGCGAACCTCGCGTTCGGTGGCGAAAGCTTCAGCACGCTCTTCCTGACTGCCGGGACGAGCGTCTTCTCGGTGGAGACGGCAGTGACGGGCATCGGACCGGGCTCGCGCTAGCGTCGCCAGTCACGCCGCGAGGTGGAGTAAGGATGTTCGAAGGAATTCGGCTGGCACTAACGATCGTATGGATAGCCGTCCTGATCGGCATCCTGGCCCTGGGCGGCAGCGGAAGCATCGCGGTTGGGGTCTGGGTGCTCTTGGGCCTGGTGCTCGGCGTAACCCTGACGCTATGGAAGCGCACGCGCCCTCAGTCGAAGGTCCGATTCTGAGGGCGAAGGCTACGTTCGTAGCTGACTACAGCGCCAGCTTCATGCCCTCGTGGCTGGCGGAGAAGCCGAGGCGGCGGTAGAAGTCGTGGGCGCGGGTGCGTTTCTTGTTGCTCGTGAGTTGCAGGCGGACGCAGCCGGCCTCACGGGCGCGTTCGACCGACCAGCGGACCATCACCTCGCCGATGACTTGGCGGGGGAGGTCTGCCGCGACGTGATCGGTCTCGTTCTGGGCGACGGGGCGGCCCTGGTGGGCGAAATTCGGCAGGATCGCGAGCGAGAACGTCCCGGCGACGCGGCCCTCGAATTCGGCGACGAGCAGGCGGCAGGACGGATGTGCCTCGATCGCTTCGAAGGCGGCCACATAGCTCTCCGGCAGCGGCGGACCCGGGTCTTCGTCGGAAACCGAGCCTTCGACGATGCCCCCGTGGATCAGCGCCGCAATCGTATCCAGGTCTTCGCGGCGGGCATCGCGGATCGTGACGGCATCGTTCATGCGGTAAACCTCTTGCGGACCACGGCCATGGATTCGCGCTCGCCGGTCCGTTCGAACCCGGCATCGAGAAACATCGAGAGCGAGCCGTGATAGGCCTGCGCCGAGGTCTTGAATTCGAGCGCCGGGTACGCCTCCATCACGGTAAAGCCATCTGCGGCGAATGTCGCGCAGGCGGTTTCGAGCAGCGACTTCGAGAGCCCCTGCTGGCGGTAGCGCGGCGAGACGTTGAAGCAGACGATCGAGCCGACGCGGTCACCGTCTTCGTCGGTCGGGCCGGCGTCGAGCAGGGGAAGGTCGCCGCGCGGAGCCGCGTGGCACCAGGCGACGACCACGCCATCCGCGTAGGCGAGGAACCCGGTGGCGGAGCCATCGGCGATAGCGGCGGCCTGGGCCTCGCGATTCTTCTCGGGAGTGCTCGCATTCCACTCTTCCTGCGTGCCGCAGAAGCGGTAGAAGAAGCAGTAGCAGCCCGCCCAGGCAGGATTGTCGATGAACGCCTCGCGGTCGAAGTAGTCGAGGAAGTCCTGCTGGCGGTCGGGCGTGAGGGCGTGGATCTCGACGTTCTCCGGGAGGATCAGCCGCTCGCCGTCCCAGTCGTTCATGCCCGAGGCGCGCGTGATCAGCCCGCGGATCTGCTCGTCGGTTATGCCAAGTTCGGCGTGGTTCTCATCGGTGTGACGACGGAGCGGGGCGAAGATGTCGCCGTCGTCGCTGGCGGGCACGCGCGTACCGCAGACACATTGAATCGAATTCATACTGGCCTCTTAGTGTACTCAGTTGGAGTCTCCTGGAGTGATTTGGGTCCCAGTACACTCGCGCGAAATTGTGACGGGAGGTGGCGCGAACGCCAATGCGCGCGTGTCACGCCCCCATCGCAATTCCATTAACTGTTGCGCTGCACCGCCAGGGTGACGGCGACGCCTTCGAGGTCGACCTCGGCCACGTGCGCGGTCGCCGGTGCGGCGCCTTCGACCAGTTCGGTCGAGAGGGTTTCGGCGCGGATGTAATCACCGAGGGCGCCCATGACGCGGGTGATGTCGGCGTCGCCCTGGTAGTGCGTCGTGATCCGGTCGGCCAGTTCGAAGCCGGCCTCGCGGCGCATATCCTGGATGCGGCGGACGATTTCGCGGGCGAGGCCTTCGTCCGCGAGTTCGGGCGTAATCGCCGTGGTCACCGCGACCACAAACCCGGATTCGACCGCGACCGCGTAGCCCTCGACGTCCTGGGCGACCAGGAGGATGTCCTCGGCCACCAGCTCTTCGCCGGCGATGCTCAGCGATTTGCCGCGGCGGACTGCGTCGGCTACCTCGGCGGCCGGCAGCTTCGCCAGTTCGGCCCGGATCGCGGCGACCCCGGCGCCGAACTTCTTGCCGAGCACGGGCAAGTTCGGCTTGACCTCGTAGCGCACCACCTCGGTCTCGTCCTCGATGATGCGGAGGAGCTTGCCGTTCAGCTCTTCGAGGACGAGCGCTTCGTTGCGGCGCAGGCCGATCGCCTCCTCTGGCGTTCGAACCTTGACCACCACCTCGGCCAGCGGCAGGCGAACCTTGAGCTGCGCCTTCGCCCGTGCGGCCCGGCCGAGCGAGCTGATGCGCTTCACGAGCTGTGTCTCCGCGTTTAGCGAATTGTCGATCTGCGAGGCATCCGCGACCGGCCAGCTGGCGAGATGGACGCTCGTCGCCGCCTCCGGGTCGATCGAGCGGACGAGGTTCTGCCAGAGCTCCTCGGCCACGAACGGGGTGAACGGCGCGAGCAGCTGGGAGAGCGTCGACAGTGCGGTCCAGAGGGTGTTGTAGGCGCTCTGCTTGTCCTGGTCGCTTTCGCTGACGCCGCGCCAGAAGCGGCGGCGATTGCGGCGGACGTACCAGTTCGAGAGGTCATCGACGAACGCTTCGATGGCGCGACCGGCGCCGGTCGGGTCGTAGGCGTCGAGTTCCTCGGTGACCTTGAGGACGAGCGCATTCAGCTCGCTCAGGAGCCAGCGGTCGATCTCGGGCCGGGTACCGGTCGGCGCCTTGCGTGGGTCGACGGCGTCGATGTTGGCGTAGCTCACGAAGAAGCTGTAGGTGTTCCAGAGGGTCAGGAGGAAGCGCCGAAGCCCCTCTTCGACCAGCCCGCTGGAGAAGCGTCGCGAGGAGCCGGCCGGGCTGGCGGTGTACATGTACCAGCGGGTGGCGTCAGCGCCGTGCTTGTCGAGCACGCTCCACGGTTCGACCGCGTTGCCCCGGGACTTGGACATCTTGTTGCCCTTTTCGTCCTGGATGTGGCCGACGCAGATGACGTTCTTGTAGGCGATGTTGGTGGGCACGGCTTCGCTCGACTGGAGGAGAGCCGCCTCGGCGTGGAGCGAGTAGAACCAGCCGCGGGTCTGGTCGATCGCCTCACAGATGAAGTCGGCCGGGAAGGCGTTTTCGAAGGCTTCGACATTTTCGAACGGGTAGTGCCACTGGGCGTAGGGCATGGCGCCGCTATCGAACCAGGCGTCGGCGACCTCTGGGACGCGCTTCGCCTCGCCCGTGCAGGATTCGCAGCCTTCGTGCTCGCAGGCGCAGCGGAGGACGATCTCGTCGATGTAGGGGCGATGGAAGTCGTCGAGGGCCTCGGCTTTGGCGGGGTCGATTGCGAGCCGCACGAGGTCGGCCTTGGAGCCGATGCAGGTGTCGTGGTTGCATTCTTCGCAGCGGAAGAAGGGCAGCGGCGTGCCCCAGTAGCGTTCGCGGCTGAAGGCCCAGTCGATGTTGTTTTCGAGCCAGTTGCCGTAGCGGCCGTTCTTCAGGTGGTCCGGGAACCAGTTCACGTCCTGGTTGCCATCGAGGAGGTTCTGCTTGATGCGCGAGGTGGCCATGTACCAGCTTGGCTTCGCGTAGTAGAGCAGCGGCGTGTGGCAGCGCCAGCAGAACGGGTAGGTGTGCTTGATGATGGCGCTCTTGAGCATCAGGCCGCGCTCTTCGAGGTCCTTGATGACGTCCTTGTCGGCCTGCTTGATGAACTTGCCGGCGCCTGG
This sequence comes from Tepidiformales bacterium, assembly GCA_038256595.1. Taxonomy (GTDB): domain Bacteria; phylum Chloroflexota; class Dehalococcoidia; order Tepidiformales; family Tepidiformaceae; genus JBBSKE01. The sequence continues at coordinate 3,891 of JBBSKE010000179.1, forward strand.
GAGCCCATCAGCCATGAGGCCGCGGAGGTCGATCGGCTGGGCGAAGAGCATGCCGAAGTGCTTGCCCTCGGCGAAGTCCTCGGCGCCGAAAGCCGGGGCGATGTGGACGATACCAGAGCCGTCGTCCATCGAGACGTAGTCGGCGGCGATGACCTTGCGCAGGCCGTCGGCGTCGGCCGGGTCGGCGAGCACGCGCAGGCGGCCCTCGGAATCGAAGCGGCGCACTTCGCTGCCCAGCTCTTCGGGGCGATAGAGCGGGAAGTATTCGAGGCCGACCATTTTCGAGCCATAGAACGTGGCGACCGATTCGACACCTTCGCCGAGCACCTTTTCGGCCAGCGCCTGTGCGATGACGACGTAGTCGCCGGTGTCGCCATCACGGTAGAGGCCGTAGATGGCATCTTCCTTGACCGCGAGGCCGGTGTTGCCCGGGAGGGTCCAGGGAGTCGTCGTCCAGGCCACGAGGGCGACCTGGCCGGGGTCGTCGAAGACGGAGCCGCGCGACACGAGCGCGTTGTTGAAGGCCATCGGGTCCACCCGGAAGCGGACGAAGACGGAGGGGTCGGGCGTGTTCTCTTCGTACCCCTGGGAGACTTCGTGGTCGCTCAGGCTGGTGCCGCAGCGGGGGCAGTGGGGCGTGACGCGGTAGTCCTGGTAGACCAGGTTGTGGTCCCAGAGCTGCTTGAAGATCCACCAGCAGGACTCGATGTAATTGTTATGGTAGGTGACGTACGGGTTGTCCATGTCCGCCCAGAAGGCGATGCGTTCGCTCAGGCGGGTCCACTCTTCGACGTAGCGGCCGACGCTCGCCTTGCACTTCTCGTTGAAGGCGGCGATCCCGTAGGCCTCGATCTCGGGCTTCGAACTGAGGCCAAGTTCCTTCTCGATTTCGAGTTCGACGGGCAAGCCGTGGGTGTCCCAGCCCGCCTTGCGGGGCACGCGATAGCCCTGCATCGTCTTGTAGCGCGGGATCAGGTCCTTGAAGACGCGGGTGAGTACGTGGTGAATGCCGGGGCGCGCATTCGCGGTTGGCGGCCCTTCGTAGAACGTGAACAGGTTGTCCGCGGGGCGTTCATCGACGCTGCGGCGGAAGATGTCCTCCTGCTTCCAGAAGTCGAGGATTCGGCTTTCCAGCTCGGGAAAGCTGACCTTTGGGTTGACGGGCTGGAACATTGGGACACTCCTGGTAACTGTTGGTGCGCTCACGCGTTAAGGTGAAGGTGGGATAAAAGGACGCGTGCGAACCCGTAGCGCGTTCGCAAACGTACTGATGACTGACAAAATGGCTGCACGACGAGTTTCGAACGGTTACAAAAAAACGCCCGTCCCCCGACCAGGGACGAGCGTGCATGCCCGCGGTACCACCCTGTTTCCCGCAGCGCTTACGAGCGGCGGGCACTTGCCGGGGCCAATGACCCCGCGCCGGGATAACGTCCGGCAGACGTCCGGGTCTACTGGCGGGTGGGGCCCGCGTTCGGCCGGAAGCTCGGGAGGGATTTTCGGCTGGCTGTCCTGTGCCCCCTCACACCGTATGGGGCTCGCTGAACAGGCGGGACCGGCCTACTCGTCTCCGTCGTTGCTCTCTCTGGAAAGTGAAGCAGCATGAACCGAGAGATGTCAACGGGCAATATGCTGACGCGGCGGCGTTTCCTCATCCTCGCGGGTGGGGCAGCGGCGAGTGCGGCTGTTTCCTGCGGCGGAAATGGCGGTGGCGAGTTCCCACCTTCGACCCCCGGCTCGCCTCCACCGGAGACCACGACCACGCCTTCGACGCCCGAACCTATCCCGGTGATGACCGAGTTGCGGGTCGCCTACATCAACCTGCTCTCGCCGGTGACCATCGACTCGAACAACGTCGTCGCCGCGGAGACCTTCGAACAGCGGCTCGAAGTGCTGATCGAAGAACTGAAGCAGTTCAAGCCGGATATTGTCGGTTTCAGCGAGGTGTTCAAGGTCACGAAGGACCTCAAGAACGCGCAGGACCTGCTCATCGCGGGCCTCAAGATGGATTTCCATTACGCCCGCGCGAACCCCTGGATTTCCGGGCAAACGAAGGAGATCAGCGACGAGAACGTGAAGATCGCCGGCTTCGAAGAGGGCGAACTACTGCTCGTGCGGCCGCCGCTTTCCGCGCTCGAATCGCAGCGTTATGCGATCAACCCGCGCAATTCCGAGATCGAAGGGCGGGCCTGTCTGCTGGTCCCGATCCAGGCGCCGGGCCCGCTCGGCAAGATCGATGTTTATGTCACCCACCTGACGAGCGACAACGAGCGCATTCGCCAGCAACAGACGGCGGACATCCTCTCCTGGATCAAGAAGACGCGCGGCACCGGTCCCGCGATTATTCTCGGCGACCTGAACGACACGCCGGACAGCGCCCCCATTGCCACGCTGTTGGGCGCCGGCTTCCAGGACATCGCGGTCGTCGGCGAAGGCGAGCCGGGCTACGGCACCTGCTGCCGCGAATCGGTGCTCGGCGAGCAGCCACCACTGACGACGCGGACCGACTACATCCTCGCCAACGGCATCGGCCCGGCGCAGGTCTCGCTGCTGGGCAATGTCCCGAAGAAGCGGGCGGACGGCTCGCTGCTCTACGCGAGCGACCACAACGGTCTGAAGGCGGTATTCCCGCTGCCGGACCTTACCACCCTGGAATCCGCCGGCTCCTGAGCCACGGCTGGGCTGAAGGCACACCGAATGTGTGCTCACTTGCCACCGCCCTTAACGGATGGGGCAAAGGGGCGGCTACTGGGGGAGTATTCCTGCGAGCACTCGGAGCGCGTAGAGGGAGTCCACGGCGTCGTGAACGCCGCTGCCATCAACATCTGGAGAACAGGGAGCGATCGCCTGGGCAAGCGCTGCCAAGACCTGGCGCCCGAGCAACACATCGCGGATTTCGACACTGCTGTTGCAGTCGACGTCTGCAGTGGAGGTAGCCCCCACCGCAAAGACGAGGGCGTTCGAGGCGGCGGTGCCCGGGTTGAAGACCGTTACCGACTTCGAGCCGAGCGAGACATAGTCAGCCGGCGTAAGCGCAAAGCGAACTTCGTTCCCGCTGATGAATGTCGTTGGGCGTGCGGGGCCAACGTTCCAGACGACCTGGGCACCATTCTGGAATCCAGTGCCGAAATTGACCCCGTGCCGCTCCAGTCACCGCCTATCATGGCCGAGGACGGAGTAGCCCCAGGAAGGACTATCGCCGAGCTCCGACAAGCCGTTGGCAACGGCGATGCGGACTCCATTCGTGTCGATGGAAGGGTTGGTCCCGGTCTTCAACCACTCCATGTACCAAATGACCAGGTCCCGGCTCGGGTCTTGCGCGAGACGCTGGTTACAGCAAAAACCACCACTGAACGCTGAGGGCGTATTCGGGTAGGCGGTCGCCGGGTTCGCATAGGCCCAGGATTGTCCATTGTCGAGTGAGCGCGCGGCGTACCAGTTGAACCTTTGGAAGAGTCCGCCACCATTCATGGACGCCACGCTGGGGTTGTTGACGGCGGATACATAGCCAGCGGGTGGGGTAAGTGTTGAATCACGAGCCACGACGAAATCGCCTGCGGCCGACGGGCTATTCGCGAGCGTCGAACCTTTCTTCATTTCCGTCGGCGGCACTTCGAGGGGTATACCCTGAGGAGTCTCCTCCGTGAACACATGGGGCGATAAGGTCCCCTGGGTTGGGACTAAAG
>JBBSKE010000180.1:0-7551 GCA_038256595.1 Tepidiformales bacterium
ACGCAAGGCCGTCGTCACCCCCCCGGCTCGCCGGGCGGAAACCGGGGGAGGTAAGTAATGCTGGACTTTGCAGGTAAGCGCTGGTGGTACCTCTCCACCGGCATCATCCTCGCCGTCATCGCGCTCGTGATCCTCGCCATTCCGCCGTTCCTTCGGCCGGGCATCGAATTCACCTCGGGCTCCTCGTTCACCATCGAATTCGAAGCGGTGGCCCTGCCCGATGGCACCATCAAGCAGCCTGACGTCAACCAGGACAAGCTCGTCACCGTCATGAAGGACCTCGGATACGACGAGGTTCGCGTCCAGAACGCGGGTGGCGGCAACGCCTACCTCATCCGCACCGAAGTGCTCGACGGCGCCCCGCCCATCGGCGAGGCAGCCGGTCCGCTCGCGCCCGGCGAAATCGACGTCATCGAAGCCGGCCTCTGCAGCGCGTTCGGCGTCGTTGGCGCTGACGGCGGTTGCCAGGGCGTCGTCCGCCGCGACTTCTCGACCGTCTCAGGTACGGTCTCGACCGAGATTGCGCGTAATTCGGCCTTCGCCGTCGGCGCCGCCTCGATCGCAATCCTTGTCTACATCACCATGGCCTTCCGCAAGCTGCCGAACGCCCGCCGCTACGGCACCTGCGCGATCATCGCCGTCCTCCACGACGCGCTCATCGTGCTCGCCGCCTTCTCGCTCATGGGCAAGCTGTTCGGCACCGAAGTGGACACGGCGTTCATCACCGCCATCCTCACGGTCATCGGCTTCTCCGTTCACGACACCATCGTCGTCTTCGACCGAATCCGCGAGAAGCTCGTCCACGACTCCTACATCCCATTCGAGGAGGCCGTCAACGCCAGCCTCACGGAGACCCTCGCGCGCTCGCTCAACACCTCGCTCGTCGTGGTGCTGACTGTCGTCTCGATGCTCCTGATCGGCGGCCCGACCATCCGCAACTTCCTCCTCGTGCTCCTCATCGGCATCGTCGCCGGGACGTACTCCAGCATCGCGATCGCCAGCCAGGCGCTCGTCGCCTGGCACAACCACGACATCAGCCGGTTCTGGAAGAAACTCCGTGGCGGCGACTCGACCGCCACCACGGCCGAGCCGGTGCGCACCTCCTAGCGCAGGGTCCGGAGGTCGCCCGTCCGGCGGGTGACCTTCCGGTTGTCCAGCGCCTCGAGGAACGCCTGAGCGTATTTGCGGCTGTTCCCGAACAAATCTCGCGTCTCGGCCAGGGTCACCTGGCCGTTTTGCTGTGCGAAGGCAACCACGCGCTCCTGCATCTCCCGGAACACGGCTGCTTCGAAGATGACGCCCGCGCCCGTATCGACCACTCGTTCCTGCGCCACCAACAGCGCCAGGAGCCCCGGCGCCGGCAGATTCTCTGTCGGCGGGCTGTACTTCCCGGCCGTAATCGCCGCGAGGAACTGGTCCACCTCCGCCTGCTGCGTCCCGGAGAGCACGATCTCGTAGCCTGCAGGCGCCAATCCCGCTGGCCGCTCTTCGAGCCGCCCATCCGCGACCGCCCGGGTGACAACGAGGTCGAAATCCACCGCCTCGATGCGCGCGTTGGTTCGAACGTGCTCGCGCGGAGCGGCCGGCCGCAGGGGATTCGCCGCCAGGTACTCCGTGGCCTCCGCTACCGCCCGCCCGGCCGCCGATGTGAGCCATGCGGAGGCGTAGAGCCGGTCGCCGTGCGATTCTGCCGTCCCGCTCGCTGCGAGTTCCGCCGTGGCGGCCGCGAAGGTCGGTTCGTCCAGTTCGAGGAGGCGAGCGAGCGCCGGCCGCGCCCGGGGAGCCGCGATCAGCAGGTCCAGCAGCTTCTCGGTGGGCGAACCTTCGAGCAGCCGCCGCAGCGCCGCCAGGGTAGGCTGGTGGTTCCGCCGATGTCGCTTCGGATTGACCGCGAGGATTCGTCCGCCGCCGATCGTGTCATTTGGCGTGCGGATGACGAAGTGGTCGCCGCGCGTGACCGCAATCTCGCGGCTGAGTACGACCTGCGCCCAGGCTTCGTCGCCCGGCAGGAGCTCCTCGCGGTCGAGCAGCCGCAGCTTGCCCTCCGCCTCCGAGGTCGCCGAGAGGAAGGTGATGCCAGCGTCGTGCGAGACCGGGTGCGGCAGCAGGTTGGTCGCTCGCAGCCGGATATCGACCGCGTACGCCGGCGTAATCGTCCCCGGCAGGGCGAGCACCATGCCGCGCTCGAGGTCCTCCGTGCGGATGCCGCTGAGGTTCACCGCCGCGCGCGTCCCCGGTTCGAGCCGCGTGACCTTCGAGCGATGCCGCTGCAGCCCCCGGATGCGCGCCCGCATTCCGCCCGGCTGCACCTCGACCTCCTGCCCGGCATCGAACGCGCCATCGACGAGCGTGCCCGTGACGACCGCGCCGAACCCCTGGATCGTGAACGCGCGGTCGATTGGCAGGCGCGGGCGGCCAAGGTCGCGCCGGGTCGGTGTCTGTTCGAGGGCGGCGTCGATGGCGCGCTTCAGGTCGTCCAGCCCCATCGCCGATTGCGCCGAGGTCCGCACCATCGGCGCGCCGGCCAGCCGCGTCCCGGCCAGCAGCTCTTCCAGTTCGGCCTCGACGAGGTCGATGTAGTCCGGGTCCGCGAGGTCGGCCTTTGTGATGACCACGATGCCCGCGGGCACCTCCAGCAGGTCGAGGATGGCGAGGTGCTCGCGCGTCTGCGGCATCGGGCCTTCGTCCGCGGCCACGACCAGGAGCGCGAGGTCCACGCCGCCCGCGCCCGCGAGCATATTCTTGATGAACCGCTCGTGGCCGGGCACATCGACGATGCTCACCTCCCGGCCCGAAGGCAGCGGTAGCCAGGCGAAGCCGAGGTCGATGGTGAGGCCGCGTTCTTTCTCCTCGCGCAGGCGGTCGGGGTCGATGCCCGTGAGGGCGCGAACGAGCGTGCTTTTGCCATGGTCGACGTGGCCGGCGGTTCCAAGAACATGCATATGGTGGCTATTCTCGCCTGCCCGCCGCCGGACCGCACCTACGCGAGTGCGAGAGGCGTCGTGCGCCAGCCTTCGAGTCCCGGCGCTGGCAACTCCGCCATCGCACCGAACGCTTTCTCGATGGCCGGGAGCACGGTCGCGACGATTTCGTTCTGGAGGAGCAGACCGCGCTCGGCCAGCCGCATCCCGCTGGCGTCGCGCACGACCAGTCGCTCCGTAGCCATCGGCGCGAGAGCCTCGGCCATGCTCGCCGGGAACGGCATCCCGAAGGCAGCCTCGAACTCGGTGAATGCGAAGCCGTCCAGCCGCCGGAGCCCGGTTTCGAGCCAATCGACGAGCCGCATCGCCAGGTTCGGCTGGTAGGCGTGGTGAATCGGCAGGCCAGCACCCCCCGCGTCGAGGGCGGCGATGAACTCGCGCGGGTGGGCGATGTTGTCGTACCGCTCGCCGCCGAGGTAGCCGTGCGCGCCCGCCCCCGCGCCGAGGTACTCCGCGTCGGTCCAGTAAGCGAGGTTGTGGCCCGAGCGATGCCCCGGCCGCGCCCAGTTCGAAATCTCGTAGTGTTCGAAGCCCTCGGCGGCCAGGCGCGCGCTCGCGAGGTCGTACATCTCGGCCACGACGTCCGGGTCGGCCGCTTCGAGTTCGCCCGCATCGACCCGCGCGGCCAGTGGCGTCCCGGGCTCGATCGTGAGCGCGTAGAGCGAGAGGTGCTGCGTCCCGACCGCGATCGCCTGCTCCAGCGAGGCCATGAATGTGGCTGGCTCCTGCCCTGGCAGCCCGTAGATGAGGTCCATGCTGACCGACGCGAAGCCCGCCGCCCGGGCCGCCCGCGCGCAGGCAGAGGCCGCCTGGGGCGAGTGGATGCGGTCGAGGAACTGCAATTCGTGCGCGTGGAAGCTCTGCGCGCCGAGCGAGAGGCGGCTAATCCCAGCGGCCCGCAACTCCGCGAGGTGACCTTCGAGCACCGTCGCCGGGTTTGCCTCGAGCGTGACTTCGCAATCGTCCACAAACGGGCCGAGTCCGCGCGTGGCCTCGACGAAGCTGGCGATCTGCGCCGGTGTCATCTCCCCGGGGGTGCCGCCGCCGAGGAACACGGAGCGAATCTCCCGCGGGCCGAGGCGCTCGCCCCAGCGCCGCAACTCTTCGACCAGCGCGCGGGCGTACTGGTCTTTCAGGCGGTCCATCCCGGCATAGGCGTTGAAGTCGCAGTACCCGCACTTCACCGTGCAGAACGGGATGTGCAAATAGACCGCCAGTGGCTTCATCGCACGCCGCCGATGGCTTTGCGAATCTCGTGAATCTCGTGCGTCGTGATCGCGTCGGCGCCGGCGCGGACGAGGTCGCTCGCGCGGTCGCCGTCATCCACGGTCCAGGCGATGATCGTCATCCTCGCGTCGCGCAGCCGCTTAATGGTCTCGGCATCGAGCAGGTTGTGGCGGCAGGAGACCCCATCCGGCGGCCGCTCCCGGCCCATCTGGCTGAGGAAGAGGTCGAGCTGCGCGCGCACGCTGATTGAGTAGAAAATCGGCATCGCCGGCACCGCTTCGCGCACGTTCCGCAGCATGCTCCAGATCTGCGAGGAGGCGGCCGGGGCGAGCGCCGGTTTCGCCTCCTCCATGGCCGCCTTGAGCAACCGAATCGGTTCGGAGCCGCCGTTCTTGAAGTCGAGGAAGAGGCGCGAGTGGCTGTCGGTCTCGGCGAGCAGAGTCGCGAGGTTGAAGGGGCCGTCCGGGCGGCGCAGGTACCACTTTTCGAAGAGCAGCGGGACCGGGCCGAAGCGGCGTTCGTGGCGCGCCTCGAACCGCCCGCGGTGCGTCCAGAGGTCCACTTCCACGAGGTCGGCGCCGGCTTCGAGTGCATCATGCACGCGCCAGGCGTTGTTCCCCGCGGCGTGCGCGATGAGGTAGGGCCCGGTCGTCCCGGGAACGAGTTCGCCACGCTCGCGGAGGGCACCGGCCATCAGGGGAGCGCTGCCCCGGCCTGCGGCTGCACCGGGTGTCGCGGCGAAACCTGGATCTCCCCGCTCGCGATGGAATCGAGCAGGTCCCGGCTGATGACCCGGTAGCCGTCGTTCGCAGGCTCGATGGCGCCGAGTGTGACGAAGCGCGAGAGAAGCGCCGTAACCGTCTCACGGCTCGTGCCGATGGTCTGCGCGAGCTCCTGGTGGGTCAGCCCGAGGCGGATAGTGTTGTCTTCGCAGCGCTGGCAGAGGGTGTCGGCGAGCCGCGCCGAGACTGGCTTGCTCACGAGGTTCATCAGCGTGCGCTGCATGCCGGCGAGCCGACCGGCCATCAGTTCGGCCATGGCGAAGGCGAGCCGTGGCGAGTGTTGCATCACGTGCGAGAAGTCCTCCCAGGAGATGCTGACCGCGACCGTCTCTTCGAGCGCCTGGGCGGAGGTCGTGCGCTCGTTCCCTTCGATAATCGCCATGTCGCCGACGATGCCGCCCTTGCCGACGATATCGACGATGACTTCCTTGCCGTTTTCGGCGACCTGGTAGATTTTCACGGTGCCCTTGAGCACGAGGTAGATGCGCTCGACCGGTTCGCCGGCGGCGAAGACTACCTGGCGGGCCTTGAAGCGCCGCTCGCTGAGCAGGGGCACGAGCCGTTCGAGTTCTTCATCGGAGAGCACGCGCATGAGCCGGCTGAGCTGCCGCAAATACCAGCCAATTGAACGCTGCAGGGCCTGTTTGCCGCGCAGGCCCGCGACATCATCGATGGTGTTCATCGCAGGCTTTCCCCTCTTCCGAGACGCACGCGAAGCGCCTCGAGCATCTTGATGGCGGCCGGGTGACTTGTCCCGGCCAGGTTCTCCCCGGCGTATCGCTCCAGGTCCGCGAGGGCCTGGTCGTAATCACCGAGACGGTAGTGCAGCATCCCGCGCTCACCGATGAGGTCGGTGTTCCACGGTTCGATTGCGAGCGCGAGTTCGACCGCGCCGAGCCAGCGCTCCATGTCGGCCGATTCGCAGAATACCCCACGCAGGTTGTTCAGCATGCGCTGCAGGAGCTGCCGCCGCGTGACCGCCGCGAGGAACGATTCGGGGCTGGCGCCGTTGAGGTTCCGCCCGCGCAGCCCGGCCAGCAGCTCCTCCCGGTCGAGGTGTGCGCCGCCGTGGAACGGGTCGACATAAACCGCGTCGTCTGGTTCGCCGCAGCGCACAATGAAGTGCCCGGGATAGCCGACGCCCTCGCAGCGCAGGCCAATCCGGCGCGCCACTTCCATGTAGACCAAAGAGAGGGTGATAGGGATGCCGGTACGCCGTTCGAGCACGCGGTCGAGGTAGCTATTTTCAGGCTCGGCGTAGCTTGTCGTGTTGCCGTGGTAGCCCTGGGCATAGAAAAGCTCGTGGTCGATGGCATCGATCAGGGGCAGGATCCCGGTCTCGCCGCCGACTCGCTGGCGCACGTCAGCCGCAAGTCCGTCGAGCATGGCGCGATACGGCGCGAGTTCGATTCGCGGCCGGCCAAGCGCAGCAATGGCCATCGCCGCCGAGAAGAGGTCGACCTCTTCATCGCGCCCGGCGATAGCAATTCTGAAAGCCTCGTTGAGCGCGTGATGCATCCCACAAAGTATACGCGCGGCAGCGCGATCCATGCAGGAGAATTCGCAGGGCCCGGGCCGAGGGTTTGCTCGCCTTAATCGAACAGGGCACCCGTCCGCGAATCCCCGGCGGAGATGTCCCGGGTGGCGAGCACGGGGCGGCCGGTGCGAATCCATTCGCGCACGCTGACGAAGAGCAGCGTCAGCACGAACAGGCCCGCCGAGAAGAGCACGATGCTCGCTCCCGAGGCGATGTCCACGTAGTAGCTGATGAACAGCCCGGTGAACGCGGCTAGCGACCCAGTGACCGAGGAGAGCACGAGCATGACCGCGAACCGGTCGCTCAGCAGCCGCGCAATGACCGGCGGGATGACCAGCGAGGCCGCAATCAGGGTCACGCCCATGATTCGGATCGAAGCGATGACCGTCGCCGCCAGGATGAGCGCGAACACGGCATCGACCATCCCGGTGCGCACCCCGTAGATGGGCGCGACCTCCGGGTCGAAGGTCATGAACAGGAGCTGCTTGTAAAGGAAGAAGATCGCGACGACCGTTGAAATGAGTACGCCAGCGATCACGAACAGGTCGGTGGTGCTCACGCCGAGGAGATTCCCGAAGAGCGCCGCGTCGAAATTGCGAGTGACGCTTCGCGCACGGCTGATGAGCGCGACGCCCAGCGCGAAACTCGCCGTGGTGATGATGCCGATGGCCGCGTCCGCGCCGATCTGCCGCTTGCGCGTCGTGGCATTGATCAGGAGCGCCGAGATGAAGCCCCAGAGCCCCGCCGCGAGATAGAAATTGATGCCGGCGACATAACCGACAACGGCGACGTCGGAAGCCACGCCGGAGACGACCCAGGCTGAAGATTCTGTCGACACCACCACACCGGCGGACTCGCCCGAGACGACCGCAGCGGACGGTCCAGCAACCACCGCCTCAGGCCCGGCCGCCGGCGACCCTTTCCGGATCGGTTTTGCCAACATGGATATCGGCCAGATTCCGCGTCCGGGGATCACGGATGGCGCGCAGGTCGCTGCCGAATACATCAACGAACAACTCGGTGG
>JBBSKE010000181.1:0-7474 GCA_038256595.1 Tepidiformales bacterium
AACCCGGGCGGCGCGCCCACAAAAGTGCTGCTTTAGTGCGGGCACGATCGGGGTTCTCCCTTCCTGCGAGTGGACCTCGCCTGGGGTACCCTCAGCAGTGGATGAAACGAACCGCCCTCTGCGCCCTGCTCGTGCTGACCGCGCTGTTCGCTGCCTGTGGCGAGAGCGACGATGGCGTCGTGCCGGGTGCGCCCGAGGGGGTCAGCGACGAGGAATACCTCACTATGCTCTGCGGCGGCTCCCAGCGATTTGCCGCCGCGCTCATCGCCCAGTCGTCGCCCGAGCAGCTTCGCGCCGTCATCGCCACCTACGCCGCCGACATGGAGTCGATTGACCCGCCGCGCGACGTGAGCAAGTTCCATCTCGAATACATCGCCTACTTGCGCGAAGCCGAGGCCGAGCCCGCCCTCATGGTCGCGGGCAGCCCGCCGCTGCCGCCAGAGCCAGCCCGGGGCCGCATCGCCGCCAAAGAGAACAGCGTCGAAGCCTGCAAAGAGCCGGTCTATTTCGGCCAGGGCGCGGAGGACTAACTGACCACCGGGCCTTGCCTCCGGGCGATACTCAGCCCCTTGCCGATCGCCAGTTCCGAGTGTTCGAACCCCGGCAGCGCCGCGACCATCTTGAGGTAGCCGCTAACCTCATCCGGGTGCGACTGAATGTTGTCGCAAAACAGCGTGACGTCCGGCGACAACATCGGCAGCAGGAGTGCCAGCTGCACCGGCGCGCTCGTTCGGTCGGCATCGAAGAAGACACAATCGAACGGCCCATCGAACCACTCAATCACCTCGGTGGCGTCGCCCTGGTGGAGCGTCACACGGTCGCCGAACCCTGCGCGGTCGAGGTTCGCGCCGGCCTCGGCGATTTTCGCGGGGTCACGCTCGATGCTGTCGATATGCCCACCAGGCGGGAGCGCCGAAGCGAGCCAGATTGTGCTATACCCATTCGAAGTGCCAATTTCAAGAATGCGCATGCGTTGCTCGCCGGCGATGTGGCCGGCCATGAGTTCGGCCGTTTCGGTATCGAGGTTCAGATAGCGGCGAGCGTGCAGGGGTTCGACCGCATCATGGGCCCGACCCCGTGCGTAGATCTCGGTGAGCAGGTCGCGAACGTGTTCATCCATCGTTGCCGATTATGCGCTCGGCCCCCGGAACATTCAGGTCATCGAGTTGGTGCCTCAGTCGCGCGAGGCCGGGAAGCCGAGGATCTCGGCCGCCTGAGCGGGAGTCGCGATCGGCCGGCTGCATTCGTTCGCGAGGTCGACCAGTTCGCGCACGAGTTCGACGTTCGTGGGCGAGCCTTTCGCGCCTGCATAATCCTCAAGGCCTACGCGCACATGCCCGCCACGTTCGAGCGCCAGCCGCGCGAGGCCACTCGCCACGACGTCGCCGCCGAGTTCGGCGACCGACCACTGCAGCCCGGTGCCTTCGAGCATGCTGAGGTAGGCGTTGAGCCCCGGCTCGGTCGCCGGGAGCCCGAAGACCGAGTTCGGCCCGCCGAAATAAAGCTTCACGAGCGCGCCGGGCGCCAGTCTCCCGGCCCGGTGGTAGGCGAGCGCGACCCGCAGGAACCCGGGCTCGAAGATCGAGATGCTCGGCGCGAGCTTCAGCTCCTGGCACTTGTCGAACATGTAGCGGGCGTCGCGGAGAGTGTTCACATAGGTCGAATCGATCGCCATCGGCACGCCGTCCGCGTCCATCCCGCCGACATTAACCGAGCCGCAGTCGATCAGCCCGAGACGCATCACGCCTGCCGCCGCGAGCGCGGGGAGGTGGGCGTAGCGGCGCTCGATGTTGGTTTCTGGTCCGCCGCTGGCCATGGTTGGGTAGAGGAGGGCATCCGGGCGGACCGCGAGGATCGCTCGCCAGGCCGTGATGTATGGCTGCGGGCTGTGCGCCTCCGTGACCGCGCCGACCACCGGCTCATCGTTGTGGTTGTGGACGATAGCCGCGCCAGCTTCGAGGCAGGCGAGCCCATCGACCGCAATCTCCGCGGGAGTGCGCGGCACATTCGGGTTGCGCGACTTCGGCGTGCCGCCGTTGACCGCCGCTTCGATGATGAGTGGAGCATCCATGGCCTGGCCCCCCGCGAGAGTTCGCCAGATGCTACACGGCGGCGATTACTTTTGCTTCTCCATGAGCTTCTGCACGCGCTGCCAGGACTTGCCTTTGAGCTTCGCGTAGGCCGCTGGCGTGGCCCCGCGCAGTTCGACTGCGTGCCGCCGGTAGCCTTCCGCGACTGCGCCCATTGCCATGAGCGCGTCCGGCCCGAGGCGGCGGCCATCGCTCCGTGCCATCTCTTCGAGCATGCCAACGGCAACATCGGCGTCCTGGTGGAGGCCGAGAATGTCCTGTATCGCGGTAACGCCGCGGCTAAATTCGAGCAACGGCTCGCCGTAGACCGGCGCCACAAATTCGAGGGCGTAGCGCAGCTTCTTCCCGAGAATGCGCAGTTCGTGGTAGTCGTACGGCGGCGATGCCGGAGTGATCTTATCGCCCTGCCGGCGGAACTGGCGATAGCGCTTGCCCACGACCAGGGGAGCGACTTCGCCGATCGGCATGCGCCCGTGGACGAAGTTGCGCGGCGGCCCGGCGCGCAGGAATCGCGCGAATCGCTCGACGAAGATGTCATAACGCCGCGAATCGAGCGCCCGGAGCATCCGCTTGCGGGCAGCGTTGCGGCGAGCGACGAAGATCGCCTCGACGCTATCGAGGGCGTGGATGTTGGCCTCCGAGAGGCTCTCGCGCCACTCGGACATGCGCTCGATCTGGACGTCGAGGTCGCGCACCTCGCCGAGCGCAGCCGCGACCCAGCCAAGCTCCATGCGATGCCGTTCCGTGACTGGCGGCAGGTATTCGCGGAAGGCGCTCATCGCCGCACGGAGCCGCCGGGCCGCGACGCGCATGTCGTGCAGGCCCTCGATGTCGTCGCCCCAGCGGGTGCTGCCTTCGTTCGCGAGGAAGACGCTGAACTGCTTGCGCATGATGGCGTACCCGGCTTCGGCGGCGGTCATTTCGGCCGCGACCACCTGGGGGCCGAAGTTCGGCGGATTCACCGGCGTCGCCAGGCCGCAAACCTTGAGCGCGTACTCGAATTTCGAGATATCGGCCGGTTGAAGCGCGTTTCCGACGACGAACACATCGACGAACCGCTGCGCCCGTTCGAGCGTGCCGCCGGGCTCGACTTCGACTTCGATCCGCTGGAGCGGCGGCTCGTCAGTCGATTCCTGGCCTGGCGGGAGTGCGGTCGTGCTATCGACGGCGATCTCCGCGAGGCGCCCTTCGCCGTCCGAGAGGATGAAAATCTGGCGATTCGTCGCGATCGTGAAGAGCCCGAGGAGCGGCCGCGTGCCAATCACCAGGCGTATCGCATTCCCGCAGTCGCCGGGAGCGGAGGCGGCCGTTAGCGGCAGGTCATCGCGGGCGATGTCGTCCGGGTTGCTCAGTTTCTCAGTCATCTCCCGGCGCTGGCGCAGGCCGCCGGTCACCGTCGATTGGCCCTTGAGCGTCAATTCGTAGCCGTCGCCCTTGGCGCGAACCCGGCCGGTCAGGCGCGCGCGGTGCAGCCGCCAGTCGGCGGAATCGATGTAGAGGTCGCGCAGGTTCTTGGTCCCCGAGCGGGCGACCGTGTAGCCGGGAATGTTCGCGACGGAGAGCCACTCCGCGACGCGGTTGGAATCGGCGGCATCGAACTGCCATTCGACCTCGGTGATGTCCTGCGTATTTGTCACCGCACCATGATATAACGGCGGGCCGGGAAACCGCCCGGGGCTCCCTACGGCGTCGCTTAACCTCCGCCCAGCACTCGCCCCGGGTTGCCGGCGACCGTCGCTCCATCCGGGACATCTTTGGTCACGACGGTGCCGGCGCCGACCACCGCCCGCGCGCCAATCTGCTTGCCGGGGAGGGCCACCGCGCCCGCGCCGACGAAGGCACACTCGCCGACGCGCACGTGACCGGGGAAGGTCACGCCCGGTCCGAGCTGGCTGCCCCGTTCGAGCACGCAATCGTGGTCGACGGAGCAGTTCGCGTTCACGATGACGAACTCGTGCAGCGCCGCGTTCGCATGCACGGTACAGCCGGAGAGCACGACCACTCCGCGCGCCAGCGTCGCACTTGGTGAGACAAACGACATCGGGTGGACGACGGTAGGCAGCGCGCGGCCGGCTTCGAGCATCTCCGCGCCGAGTTCGAGCCGCTGCTGCTGTCCGATGGCGAGCACGAATCCGATGGCAGGATCGATGGCCGTCCAGTCTGCCGGGGCGCCGAGCACGGGGATGCCATTGCGCTCGGCGGGCACTTCCGGCGAGTCGTCGAGGATGCCAACCACCTCGAACCCGGCGGCGATGCAGGCGTCCATGACGATTCGGCCCTGCCCGCCACGCGTCATAACGACGACCACTCTTCCTCGTGCGTTATCGCTCACAATACTTCTCCCCCGGCGAATACTTTGCGCTTTCCCGGTGTGCCCGCCATGCTACGCGAACAATCACGCGTGGCCACTGAGGCACGCATTCGGAGGTTCCCCAAATGGTGATGGCGCTCGACGGCATCAAGATTCTCGACCTTTCCCGGCTCGCACCCGGTCCCTATTGCTCGATGCTCCTCGCCGATTTTGGCGCGGATGTCACGCTCGTCGAAGCCGTGCCCGGTTCGAACGCAAAGCTCGGCGGCCCCCGCAATTCCGAAGGCGCCGCTCGTGCCACTGCTTACAACGCACTCGGCCGCGGCAAGAAGTCGATCGCACTGAACCTCAAGGACCAGGCCGCGAAGGAACTCTTCTACGAGATGGTCAAGGGCGCCGACGTGGTCATCGAAGGCTTCCGCCCGGGCGTCGTCAAGCGCCTCGGGGTGGATTACGAGACGCTTTCGAAAATTAACCCGCGCATCATCACCTGCTCGATCTCCGGCTTCGGCGGGACCGGCCCATACAGCCAGCTCGTCGGCCACGACATCAATTACATCGCGACCGGCGGCGCCCTTGGCGGGACCGGCTACCCCGGCCAGCCGCCGGCCATCCCCGTCACCCTCGTCGCCGACTTCGCCGGTGGTGGCCTGATGGCCGCCTTCGCCATCTGCGTGGCGATCATCGCGCGCGAATCGACCGGCAGGGGCCAGGACGTCGACATCGGCATGAGCGACGGCGTCATGTCCCTCATGACCTCGGCCTTCAGCGGTTATTTCGGCCAGGGCAACCCGATTCGCCGCGGCGAAATGATGCTCAACGGCGTCTCCCATTTCTATGGCGTCTACGAAACGAGCGACGGCCGCTGGTTCAGCCTCGGCAGCATCGAACCGCACTTCTACCAGGCGCTCACGGACGTTCTTGGTATCGAAGAGATGCGCCACGAACAGATGAACCAGGCGCGCTGGCCCGAGTTCAAGGAGAAGGTGGCAGCCGTCATGAAGACCAAGACCGCAGACGAGTGGATGGAGATCATGTCGAAGTACGACATCTGCGCTGCCACCGTCCTCGAAATGGAGAACGTGGCGACCAACCCGCACAACGTCGCGCGCAACATGGTCATCGAAGTGGACAGCCCGATTGGGCCGGTGAAGCAGGTCGGCGTTGGCCCGAAGCTCAGCGACACCCCCGGCAAGCCGAAATTCTCGGCGCCGGTGCTCGGCCAGCACACCGACGAGGTGCTGTCCGGCATGGGACTCTCGGCCGAGAAGATCGCGGAGCTGCGCACGAGCGGCGCCATCGGCTAAGCCGCCGGGCCCAACGACATTGGGAGCGGCCGAACCGCCGCTCCCGTGATACGAACGGGTACCCTCCGTGCCCGATGGGGAGCAATCGACATGCCACTCACACCCGAACTTGCCGGCCAGCGGGCCACCGGTGCCGTGGTGGTCGCGCCGGAGCATTTCGCCAGCCTCGTCTTCGCCGGCGCGCCCGATGTGTTTTCGACGCCAGCGCTGGGCGCGCTCATCGAAGCGACCGCGGCAGAGTGGCTGCAATCGCAACTCGACGAGGGCCAGACGTCCGTCGGGGCGCAGCTCGTCATTAATCACACGGCGGCCACGCCTCCCGGGCTTTCGGTCACAGTCACCACGACCGTGAGTGCGGTCGAAGGCAGGCGCGTCGATTTCACCTGGACGGCGACGGATGGCGTGGACGATGTCGGGAACGGCACGCATCAGCGCTTCGTCGTCGATTCCGCGCGATTCATGTCCCGGTTGGAGGGCAAGCGCCCGAAATAGTCCGCCAGGGCCGCAACCGCGCATCGCCTCGAACATAAAGGGGGTGCCGTGGTTCGCCGCGCTGAGTCTCGCCGAGGCAGAGGAGTGGCACGCCTTCGAGCGCCGAAACCAGTTGCCACGCGCCAGCCCCGTGGATACCCCAGGCTGCGATGGTTGTGGCGCAGGCGTCGATCGCGCGCCGGACGTGCTCGTCATTCTCTTTGCCGCGTGCCTCGGCTGTTCGAAGGAGTAGCCGCGGGTGTGCGGTTCGAAATGCGAAGAGGTTCACGACCTCCAGGCCGCCGAATCCGTGCAATTTCGCGAATGCGATGCATCGGCGAATGGTCGGATCGTTCGCCGTCGCGTCCGCGGTGCTCGGGTTCAGCATCACGAAGCAAGCGCGCGGCAGTTTGCTGTCCCAGGCTCGCCAGAGCAGGTACCGGTAGCGGCCGGTCTCGTCGAAGATTGCCCCACTTGGCGATTCACTCGCGGATGGCGCTCCGCCGCGCGTTAGCGAGACTTCCACAGGTCCACCAGTGAGGGCGTCTCCTGCTCAGCGACCCACTGACGGCCGGCGAGCCCGGAATGCAGCCGGTCTGCCGCCTCCATCGCCAGGAAGTACTCGTGGTCGACGGTCCTCGGGTCGCTCGCGAGCAGCGGCACCTGGAGATTCGCGCAGAGTTCGCTGAGTCGCAGGTACATCCAGAGGTCGCGTCTCGGGTCCGACTGCCAGGGCCAGAGGTTGCCCTTCACCACGAGCGAGACACTCTCGCGCTGGAGGATGCGGCGAGCGACGGTTTCGGTCAGGGTGCGAACTTCCTGCGGCGTAAAGTAGGTGGCTCCGCCAACAGTTCGCAGGAGCGCCGACCGCGTCCAGTGGTAGCCGCGCGTCCGGGTAAGCCACGGCGTGCTGCCCGCCTTGAGGCCGAATGCCCCGAGTTGCCGCCCGAGCGGCCCGAATTGGCGTTGAAGCTTCAGGGGGATGGAGCGGTAGATGTACCAGTAGCCGTTTACCCCGAGCTGGACGACGTCGGGCTCGAAGCGGTCCATCCAGGCGTCGATGATGTCGGGCAACTCTGGCGACGGCCAGATAACGCGGACCGTCCACTCGATTGGCTCACCGGTCGCGGCTTCGAATCTTGTGCCAATAAGTGCGGGTATCGATTCATTCGCTGGGAAGTCGCTGCGGACGTCATCGCTGTTCGTGAGCCGGAGAATTCGCACAAGAGGAATGTACGGCGCTGCCGGGCTACGGCGCAGATTTTCGGACGCTTCCGGATAGCAAAATCCCCCAC
>JBBSKE010000182.1:0-7449 GCA_038256595.1 Tepidiformales bacterium
TGAATACGGCGGCAGATTCCAAGGGCAGCATTCACGACCCGGAGAAGGCAAAGGCCATGGGCTACCAGGGCGGCCTCGTTCCCGGCGTAACCGTCCTCGGATACATGAGCAGGCTCATGCAGGAGACCTTCGGACATGCCTGGCAGCGCGGGTCCACCTATAACGGACGGCTCCGTCGGCCCGTCTACGAAGGCGCCCCCGTCTCGGTCGAAGGGACCGTCGTCGAGGAGCCGTCCGAAGCAAACGGCCACACCGTGACGGTCGAACTGAAAGTCGTTGATTCGGACGGCGTTGTCGCTGCGTTCGCCCAGGCGACCTGCAAGCTCTAGCCGCGCAATTCGGCACCCGAGGAGGACAACCGTGGACCTGCCAATCATGAACGAAGAGAACGCGCAGCCGGGCACGCCGCTGACCGCTTATTCGATAACGTACGACCGCACCGCGATCGATACCTACCTCGCCCGCAGCGGCGAGCCAATCGAGCCATACATCGAAGATGGCGTCCTGACGGTGCCCCCGGGAATGTATCTCGGCGCCTACGGCCGGCTCATCCACGGGACCTTCCACTACCAGGCAGGCGTCCACACGGCCTCGCAGATGTCCGTCTTCAAGTGTCCACCGGAAGGCACGGTTGCGACCGTCTCCGGCGAGGTGCTCAAGACCTTCGAGCGGAACGGCGACAAGTACGTGACCTTCACAGTGGTTGTCTCAGACGAATCGGGTGAGCCCTGCGCGAAGATCGAACACACGTCGATCTATGGCCTTCGCTCCCGGGCATAATCCGTCTAGGCAGGCGTAAACTCGCATCGAATCACACAGAAATGCCGGCACCCATTTCGGGCGCCGGCATTCTGATTTGTGTTCGACTGCTGAGCCGAGGCTAGGCGACGGTGCATTCGCCAGCGTCGGTGGCCATTGCGATTTCGGTGCCGGTCGAATCCTCAACGCGAAGTGCGTCAATCTTGTCGCCCACCGTTGCCGAGAAGGTGACCTCCGAGACTTCGTCACACATCGACTGGAGTTCTGTCTCCGTCAGCTGCGCGGCGTCTTCATTCACCGTCACCACGAGCTCGTTGTCGTCGATCTCGACGTCAGTCACGGCCGTGTACCAGTCGCGGCTGGAGAACTGCGCCTCGAGCGCCGAGGTAATGGCCTCGACATCGTCATCTGAGCCCTGCGCCACGGTTGGCCGGCTAGCGGGCGAGCCCGTCGGCATGACCGTGGCGGCCGTGGTGGGTGCGTTCGCCGTCGTCGTCTGGACTCCGGTCGACACGGTCGAACCCGCGCCAGTGGCGGTTGTCGCGACATCATCGACGTCGTCTTCGCCATCTCCGCAGGCACCGAAAATGAGCGCGCCAGAGACCAGCAGGCCAGCGCCGATGCTCCTCATGCGTCCTCGGCCGAACGAGGTTCCGAATTTTCGCGAGTGGGTAATTTCTCTGGACATATGCGTGTACTCCATCTTTCTTGGGCGCCACGAGGCAAAGCAGTGGCTTCGCCGCTACCGCGGTGGCGCGATCGGTGTGTCGTGGGGACACGAATGGGATGTGGCGAGGCGAAGCGAGTGTCGCCTGGCAGCCAGGATGTGGCAGTCGCGCCAGTCCCGGCGGGTCGGGACGTTCCTGGCGGAGTTGCCGGGCTGCAGAAACACCATAGGCGCAGTTGCGGACAGGAGAAGTAACAGCCCGGCGACGCGGGATACAAACCGCATAACACGGCGCGTCCCGCATTTACCCCGGCAGAACGGCGTTGGTTAACCCCGTACAAACGAGAGTCTGCCGTCTGACTCATGGCCGAAGGCCGCGGCGTCGGGGCCGGAGGCGAACCGCCTGCAGCTACTCTGGCAGCAAGCTCGCCGCGACCAGCCGCACGTAGCGCGCATCCAGCAGGTCGACGCTGTTGCTCAGGTTGGCGTCCGCAGGGCAGATGCTCTCTCCGAGGCCCGCGAGCGCGCGCAGGATGTCGAGTGCGTCCACGCCATCGACATAGCCAGAGCAGTTCACATCCGCCGCCGAGCCGACCCGCACAGCGAACGGCAACGGGTTCGATTGCTCGGCGAGCAGTGGCGCGTCAGGCGGATTTTGGACGGTGATATTCACCGTACCCACGTCTTCGAGATCTTCGGCGGTCACCTCAATCGTCATTTCTTCTGCCGAGAGGACCGTGGTCTGCCGGGGCGAACCTTTCCACTGACCAACAGCGTCCGCTGCGAAATTGGCCCCGCGGAGTGTCATAGTGAATCCGTCGCCGCCGCGTTTCGCCGAAGTAGCGTCGAGTTGGTTCAAGGTAGGGGCACTCTCTGAGACCACAAGCACGCAACGTGAGAATTCGGACGAGGTTCCCAAACCGATACTCGTCCCGTTTCGGAAGACCGCTGAAACGTACGTACCGGGGGAGATCGCGATCGGTTTTACTGTCACGACCACTGCGTTTCCGTCGGCGTCTGTCTGGAAGAAGCCGCTCTCCGTGAGGTACGACCCTTGCCCATACCCATCCGGGCGGCACGTAGGTGAGGAGACGAAGACGAGGTATCCGTCCGTGAAGGCCGAGGTGTGCAGCGTGGCGTGGATGGTGAGAGCGCCATTCGCACGTTGCACCCAGGTAATTTCTGGCGCATTTAACAGCCCGTTCGGGCCACTATCTGGGTCTAGCGCGTCGTTCGCAGTCGGACCGTCGCCGCCAAGGTCGATAGACAGGCCGGCATTATTCGCATAAGTGTTGATGTCTGCCTGCACGGTGTACGGACCGACGATGCTGATGCCCGGTCCACCGTTTTCGACAAGGACGTTATTGCGGGCAGTTCCTGTGAGCGCTTCGCCCGTTGAAACAGCTACCAGGCCAGCGCCGCCGTTATTCACGATACTATTTTCGGTAATCAGGAAAGAGTCTGAATCGACCACTGAGATTCCCGGCCCAATGTTGTATCGGATGGTATTGCCACCGTTCAGAGTATGGCCGCTGCCACCGCTGATGAGAACACCTAGCGGCTGTGTGAAATATTGCTCATCGCCCGGACCAGGGCCAATCTTGTTACTGGTTAGGGCCACGCCGGTGCTTTCAAGGAGCACGAGGCCACCCGCGAAATTCGCGCTAATGACGTTCGAAGTGATCGTGACTGGCGCCGAATCGCCATTGAGCGCGACCTGGATGCCGTAACCATTCGGCCCGGCTTCGCCGAGTTCTGTAACACCGATGAAGTTCTGAGTGATGGTAACGCCGCCGATCCCTTGCACCGCGATCCCCGCGCTGTTCATACCAGTGATGGAGTTCCCGGAAACCGTTGCATCCAGGACCGGAATGTCCTCGGTGTGGTCGGCATAGAAGAGAATCCCTATCCGGGCCTCGTTCACGATCGGGAGCGGCCCTTTCGTGAAGATATTCCCCTGGATAAGCAGCTCACCGGGGATTCGATTCGGCGTCGGCTGGATGACTATGGCGGTTGCAGCGCCATTGAATGTGTTGGCCTGCCCAGGTTCGTCTCCACCGATGGTGATGCCTCCATCGATGCCCAGGGCGATTCCGGTCCGTGGCCGATTGAACGTATTTGCATAGATTTCCGTCAGCGAGTGGTCACCGTCGAGTTGAATCGATGTGGTGAACGGGAGCGGTCCATCGAAAACGCAGTCATTGATTAAGACGGACCCGCCCTCGTGCGCGCTGATGGTGATGGCGGTTCGGATGGCTGGCGTGAACGTATTCCCGATAATTTCGAGGCTGGACAGGCCCGCGGATTGCGCGTTCGCGACGACTCCCGCCGAAAACGTTCCGAACTCATTGTTCGAGATCTCCGTGTTCGAAGCGGCGCCGACGATACGGATAGCGTCGTCGCCGGGCTGCTGGTAGTCGAGGTCAGCGACCTGCCGGCCGATTCGATTGTGGCTAATCTCGGTTCCGGTAACCGCCTCAAGCGAAATGGCGGTGGACCCGCCAATGAGGTTGGCCTGGGCCGCGGCGCCTCCGACCGTAACGTCCGCAGTCTCGATCGCCAGTGCCGGCGAACTCGCGTCGGTAAGGGTTCCCGTAGCATCGACGCCGATGTTGCTGCAGCCCACGGTGTGACCGCCACCGCCGCCAAGCACGATATTCCTATCGAAGCCATTCACGGATATCCCGCTGACGACCGAATTCGAGTCCTGGATCGTCAGGCCGTCCGTAAGCCCCCCGCCGTTCACGATTTCGAGCCGGATATTGCGAGCCGGTGAGCAGCTTGCTGTTGATTGTGTAAGTCCGAGGATGCTGACCTGGTCGGTCACGGCCGGCAGCGCCGACAGTACGGAAATTTGCCGCACGCCGCCCCCGGGGATGTTGAAACGGATCTCGTCCGGGCCAGCGAGGCTATTGGCGGCATTGATCGCTTCCCGAAGCGTGCAACCATTGGCAGCGACGGAACAGGTAAAGTCGTCAGAGTCGTCTGCAGTGTTCACAACAAATACGGTGACACCACGCGCACTCTGCCCCGATACGAAGAAGCTCACGAAGACGACGGCAGCAACCAGGACAGCACTACGCACGGACCACCCCCTGTGGCACGCACACTGTCGGTTAAGGCGGCGCGCGGGTCAACAAACTTCTTGTTTCGTTCCCACGTGGCGTTGACCACGCCGTTGCGAGGACCTGGCTCGCGACCCATGAGACGCAAAAGAGCGCCGAACCCCAACCGGGTTTCGGCGCTCTCGCTTTGCTCGGACCTCGCTGCTATACCTCGACTGCTTCGCCGATGTGGACCTCGCCGAAGGTGAACTCCGAGCCGTTCCAATCGACGTGGACTTCGTTACCTTCCTTGAAGTTGCCTTCGAGGAGCATCACCGCCAGCGGGTCGAGGATGGCGCGCTGGATGTGCCGCTTCAGAGGCCGCGCCCCGTAGGCCACGTCGTAGCCCTGTTCGGCGAGCATCCGGCGGGCCCGTTCGCTGACGTCGAGGGTGAGCCGACGCCCGGCCAGCCGCTTCATCACCGTCGCCACCTGGATATCGACGATGCGCAGGATGTCGCCTTCGCTCAGCGGGTCGAAGACCACGATTTCGTCGAGGCGGTTGAGGAACTCCGGCCGGAAGTGCGCGTTGACCGCCGACATCACGAGGTTCCGGGCTGCATCGCGGTCGCCGTGCGCCTCCAATAGATACGTGCTGCCGAGGTTGCTCGTCATCACGATGATGGTGTTCTTGAAGTCGACGATTCGCCCCTGGCCATCCGTCAGCCGCCCATCATCGAGTACCTGGAGGAGGATGTTGAAGACGTCCGCGTGCGCTTTTTCGACCTCGTCAAAGAGGAGCACACAGTACGGGCGGCGGCGCACCGCTTCCGTGAGCTGCCCGCCCTCGTCGTACCCGACATACCCGGGAGGTGCGCCGATGAGCCGCGCCACGGAGTGCTTCTCCATGTACTCGCTCATGTCGATGCGGACCATCGCCTTTTCGTCGTCGAAGAGGAACTCGGCGAGGGCACGCGCGAGTTCGGTCTTGCCGACGCCGGTCGGGCCGAGGAAGAGGAACGAGCCGATGGGCCGGTTCGGGTCCTGCAGGCCCGCGCGCGAACGGCGGATGGCATTCGACACCGCGCCAACCGCAATGTCCTGCCCGATCACCCGCTGGTGCAGCCGCTCCTCCATTCGCACGAGCTTCTGCGTTTCCGCTTCGAGCAGACGCGTCACCGGGATGCCGGTCCAGCGCGCGACCACCTCGGCGATGTCGTCCTCGCCGACTTCTTCCTTGAGCAGGTGCGGGCCTGCGTCGTTGGATGCCTGGAGGTCGCGCAGCTGCTGCTCAAGGCCGGTCAGCGTGCTGTAGCGCAGGCGGGCGGCGGCCTCGTACTCGGCGCGGCGCTCGGCCTGCTCGATTTCGAAGCTCGTGCGCTCAATCTGCTCTTTCAGCCGCCGAACCTGGTCGAGCCGCTCCTTCTCCTGCTGCCACTGGGCGCGCAGGCCGGATTGCTCCTCTTTCAGCTCTGCGAGTTCCTTCTCGAGGCGGCCGAGGCGCTCCTTCGAGGCCGAATCGGTCTCCTTGCGCAGAGCTTCGCGTTCGACTTCGAGCTGGACGACGCGGCGCTGCACTTCGTCGAGTTCGACCGGCATGGAGTCGATTTCGGTGCGAAGGCGAGCAGCTGCTTCGTCCACGAGGTCGATCGCCTTGTCGGGCAGGAAGCGGTCCGTGATGTAGCGGTTCGAAAGCACCGCCGCCGCCACGAGCGCGCCATCCTTGATGCGAACGCCATGGTGAACTTCGTACCGCTCGCGCAGTCCGCGCAAAATCGAAATCGCATCATCGACCGATGGCTCGCCCACGCGCACCGGCTGGAATCGCCGCTCGAGGGCCGCGTCCTTCTCGATGTACTTGCGGTACTCGTCGAGCGTGGTGGCGCCGATGCAGTGCAATTCGCCGCGCGCGAGCATCGGCTTGAGCATCTGGCTCGCGTCCATCGCGCCCTCGGCCGCACCAGCGCCGACTACCGTGTGGAGCTCGTCGATAAAGAGGATGATTCGCCCTTCAGAGGTCTCAACTTCCTTGAGCACGGCCTTGAGGCGATCTTCGAACTCGCCGCGGTATTTCGCGCCGGCAACCATCGCGCCGAGGTCAAGCGAGATGAGCTTCTTGTTCTTGAGGCTCTCGGGGACGTCGCCATTGACCATGCGCTGGGCGAGGCCCTCGACGATTGCCGTCTTGCCCACGCCCGGCGGCCCGATCAGCACCGGGTTGTTCTTCGTGCGCCGCGAAAGTACCTCGACCGTCCGCCGAATCTCTTCGTCGCGCCCGATGACCGGGTCGAGCTTGCCGGCAGCTGCCGCCTCGGTGAGGTCGCGGCCATATTTGGCGAGCGCTTCGTACTTGGATTCGGGGTTCTGGTCGGTCACGCGCTGGTTGCCGCGCAGCCGGACGAGCGCCTGGTAGACGGCGTCACGGGTGAGCCCGCGCGTCTTGAACTCCTGGTCCAATGCGCCGCGCGCCTGGTCGATACAGCCGAGGAGCAGGTGCTCGGTCGAGACGTACTCATCTTTGAGCCGGTCAGCCTCTTTTTCGGCGACCTGCAGGGCGGTGTTGAGTGGCCCACCCATAAATACCTGCGTGTGGCCAAAGACCTTCGGCAGGGCATCGATGCGGCGCGTGGCCGAACGCGCAAATTCGGCCGGGTCGACATTCATGAGCCGCACGAGACGCGGAACGACGCCGTCCTGCTGCTCGAGGAGGGCGAGCGTGAGGTGTTCGACGCTCAATTCCTGGTGCTGGTGCTCTTCGGCGAGCGATTTTGCGGCGACGATGGCCTCCTGGGCCTTTTCCGTGTACTTCTGCAGGTTCATCAGCAACCCTCACAACACTGTTATCAACTATTGTCGCAGGGCGCGATGCATTTTGGAAGGCCCTTTCGGCCCAATCTCACGGTCTTCCGGGGCACGGCGAGGGACGCGGACCGTGTTGGGCTTTGAAAGTAAAGGGTGGAGCGGATGGTGGCGGCCTCA
>JBBSKE010000183.1:0-7438 GCA_038256595.1 Tepidiformales bacterium
ATCCCCAGCGGCTGGGCCCTCGACGCAGACGGGAACGACACCGCAGACCCGGAGGTCCTGCGCAAGGGCGGCGGCCTGCTGCCGCTCGGTTCGAACATGTCGACGAGTTCGTACAAGGGCTACGGCCTCGGGCTGATGGTCGATATCCTCACCGGCGTGCTCTCGGGTGCGAGTTCGGGGCTGTTTATCGACCGCGCGGCGCTCGCCCAGGGGTACTGGTTCGCCGCCTGGCGCATCGACGCCTTCCGCGACCCGGTCGAGTTCAAGGCCGAGATGAAGCGCGTCGTCGACCACATTCGTGCGACCAAACCGGCGGAGGGCGTCGAATCGGTGATGATTCCCGGCGACCCGGAGGCCATCGCGCGCCGGGACCGGCTGGCAAACGGCATCCCCCTCGATGCGGAGACGATCGAGCAGCTGACGACGCTGGGCGGAGAGTGCGGCGTGCCGATGCCTGCCTCGCTCTAACCGAAACGCTTCTGATCCATGCACGAAAAAGGGCGGGCCATCGGTTTGGATGGACCGCCCATTCTTTAGGGGTGTGGGACAGTTCCTAACGGACCGCCAGCAACTCCGGCTTCGCGGCGCGAATGGCCGATTCGACCGCGATGATGGCCGCGCCCTGGTGGGCCTGAAGTTCCTGGTAGTCCCAGGCGTCGATCCGGTCGCCGAAGGGATCGACGCACGCAGTCGTGATGCCCGACATCTGTTCGAGCACGGCGAGGCCGCAGAACGGGACGTAGGCGGACGAATAGCCACCTTCGTGCGCCATTACGAGGCGGCCATCGCAAACCTCGTCGGCGACGGTCATGAGGTCCTTCGTGAACCGGCGATAGGTGTGGCTGGAGAGCGCCATCCGCCCTAACGGGTCGTAGGAACTCGCATCGAACCCGGACGACACGAGAATCAGCTGCGGGCGGAAGGCCCGAAGCGAGGGCAGAACGATGCGTTCGAACGCAGCGAAATAGGCGCCCCAGCCGCTCCCCATCGGCAGCGGAATGTTGATGTTCGCGCCACGGCCACGGCCCTCGCCGACCTCTTCGACGCGCCCGGAATCGCGCGGGAAGAGGCGCGACTGGTGGAGCGAGATGAAGAGCACCGAGGGGTCGTCGTAGAACGCCTGCTGTGTGCCATTGCCGTGATGGACGTCGAAATCGACGATGGCGACGCGTTCGAGCCCGAATTCGGCCTTCGCATGCATGGCCGCGAGGGCGACATTGCTGAAGATGCAGAACCCGCGGCCGAGGTCGCGCTCGGCGTGATGTCCCGGCGGACGGACGAGGGCGTAGGCGTTGCGCACGGTCCCGGCCATCACCGCTTCGACGGAGGCGAGCACGCCGCCGGCAGAAAGCTTCGCGATTTCGTAGCCGCCGGCCCCGAACCAGGTCGATTCGCCAGCGTTGCCGCCGCCCGCGGCACTCAGCTCGCGGATCGTCTTGATGTAGTCCGGCGTGTGGAAGCGACCGATCTCGTCCTCCGTGGCGTAGCGCGCCGGCACGCGAGTGAGCTGGTCGAGAAGGCCGGTGACGTCGAGCAGGTCGCGAAAACGGCGCTTGCTCTCGGGCGATTCGACGTGCTCTTCGGGCTGCATGAACAGCCCCGGGCGGGTGGAGATGACGGCGTGGCCAGTGTCGTGCCAGGCGTAGTACTCGTGCCAGGTGAATCCAGTGGTCACTTGCAATCACATCCTTCGCCGTCACAGTGGCAGGCGGCAGCCGAGGGCGGAACATCGAGCGCAGGGTTGCGGTCGAAGAAACCGGCGGGCTTAAGGTGGAAGCCGAGGTACTCGGTTGGCATCACGGGCCAGTCCTCGGGGCGCGCGACATGGGCGTTGCCGAAGGTGTACCAGACCACGAGGTCCTCGCCATCGAGCGAGCGGTCTTTCGCGACGAATTCGGGCAGCCCGGCGCCGCCAACGTGCTGGTTCGGGTAGTCGCCAGCGGCTCGCCGCTCGCTCGGTTCGTATTGCGTGGCCCAGAGGTTCTTGGTGGCGAATGCGGCGCGCTTCGCAATCTGCGAATCCGGGCGGGCCAGCATCGCCGGGGTTGCCCCGGGCACCAGCCGATAACCGACCGGCTGGCCGACGATGTTCGTGACCGCCGGGTTCACCACTTTCCAGGAGCGCGCCTTCGTGAAGTCGTTCATGCGCGGGCCATCGGACTCGCGGGAGAGCTTGCGCGCGACCTGGACCATCGCGTTGCCATGCGGGCTGATGGCCGGGTCGTCAACACCTTCGACGTCGAGTTCGTGCAACTCGTTCGCCGTGCCGTCGATGTCGAAATCGAGCCGGAAGTTGAAGAGATGCTGGTGGTGCGGCGCCGCCAGCTGGGGCGCGATCATCGCACCGAAGGCCGGCACCTCGCCGGGCATCAGCCCCTGCGTCTGGAGGATGCCGGTCATCTTCACTTCGAGCTGCATCGAGCCGTCCTGGTAGAAGTACCAGAAGAAGCCGTATTCGTAGTTCCCAACGGTGTGGATCGAGCTGACGACCAGCCGCCGGGAGCGGCGCACTTCGGTCGTGTCGCTGCGGCCATCGACGTGCTTCCAGAGGATGCCAAAGTCCTCCTCGTGGAGGCAGATGGCGTTCTTCGCGACGGTCGCAGAGCCGTTCGGTTCGACGAAAGCGGCGTCGAAGTAGCGAATCTCGCCGAGGCAGTCGCAGCCGAGTTCGAGCGCGTTCACGAGCTTGCCGATGCCGTATTCGCCGCCATCGAAAGCATTCTTCCAGTAATGCGCGGGGCTCGGGTCGCCATAGGGCACGACCATCTCGGCCAGGCCCGCGCGGTAGAGGATGGAGCGCTCGTTGCCGCGGTCGTTGTAGGTCACGGTGTGAATGACGAGGCCGTCGAGCGGGTGCATCGAGACGCGGAAGCGCCACTTTTGCCAGCGAATCTCGTGACCTTCGACCACGAAGCTGGGACCTTCGGACTGGTGAATCTCCAGCGGCTTGATGTCCTCGCGCAGCGGGCCGTTGTCGGCGGGATAATAGCTGCCCGCGTTGGGTGGAATCGGCCGCACGCCGTAATCCTCGACGCGGATGACCTCGCCGCGGTTCAAATCGACGAAGGCGACCACGCCCTCGATTGGGCGGGCATAGCCGTTGTCATCCGGCGACGTGCGAAGGTACGAGAGCGCGCGAGTCATGCGCCGGCCCTCGTCGCCGGGGCTGATGAAGTTACCCGTCGTCCAGGGGTCGATCTGGACAAGTGCGAATTCGGTGATGCCACGTTTGGCCATCGCCGCCTGCCAGTCCGGGTGCGCCTTCACGGCGGCGGTCGCATCCATAAACTCGTCTTCGAAGAGCGTTGGCTGGACGCCGGGGACGTAGCGATGGTCGATGACGGCATTCGCACCGAGGTCGATGGTCGCCTCGTATGTCCGGCCGTTCGCGCGGTCGAGGCAGACGGCGAAGGCCAGCCGTGGCAGTGACGAGCCTGTTGTCCAGGCCGCGAGCGCGGACTTTTCCGGCTCCTGGAGGTTCACGCTGACGAAGCGGGTGGTGCTGGTGAACCATTCGGCGGTGCGGATGGCGGCTGTGGTCTGTTCGATTTCGGCGCTGGTCAAGGGCTCGAGGGGATGAACCCTGGGCGAAGTGCTACCGGCAGCCGGCGAATCTGCGAGCTGGGCCATGGATGAACCTCCGGCGTTTGCTGCGTGATTCTGGACCGCCCGGAGAGAGTTCACAACCGGGAGCGCAAGAATGTCACATCTGCGCCTGAACTCCCGGCAGTCCGCACTATTGCTGCGATTAATGGCGTTTCGGTTGCCAATGAGTGTGCGAACGATGGAGCGGGCTAAGGGATGATGCGAAGCAGGCCGATGTCTCTGGGAAAATGGCGCTCTTTACGGAGCGGCTACGCGGAGGCACGGATGCGACCCTTGAACTTCCGGGATATGGGATTGCGCCCGAAACTGGCAATCCTGATTACGGTGCTGAGCGCGCCGATCCTCGTCCTGCTCGTCCTCCAGTATGAGTCGTCCCGCGAGGCGGTCTCGATCACGGGCGCCGAGCAGGACGGCCTCGCGTACGTCACGGAAGGGCCAATGGAGCTTGTCTACGAAGTGCAGCGGCACCGCCTCCTCGCGGCGGCCGTACTTCGCGGCGAAGAGTCATTTCGCGCCGACCTGGACGCCTCAAGTGCGAAAATCGACACCCTCGTCGGCCAGCTCGGCGCGCTGGACACGAAGTACGGTTCGGCAGCGACCGGAGAGCTTGCGAATTCGGTCGCGGCGCGCTGGGAGGCGGTCAAACTGACGCCGGATACGACGCCCGACGCGGTTCTCTTCGCGCACACCACCCTCATCGAGCAGAGTCTCATCCCCCTGATTTTCTCGATTGGCAACGATTCGAACCTCTACCGCGACCCTGAAGTGAACACCCTGACGACCTCGATCGGCATCTCTTCGGACCTCGTCCGGGCGAGCGAATCGAGCAGTCGGGCGGCCGCCCACGCGCTCGCCGTGAACGATGCGCGCGGCGTCCCCCAGGGCGATGTGAACCGCGAACTCGCGGCTGCCCAGATCCAGGCCGCCGCTACCGCCCGCGAGTCGACTCGCCGCTGGGTCGAACAGGCGATGGCCTCCGACGCGACCTTCCGCGCGGAGCTGGTCGATGTCCTCGCCCGCAGCAACGGCGAATCCGATCGGCTCGCGACGCGCATCGAAGCCAGCCTGGAGGAATCCCGCATCGATACCGCGGAAGTCGTCGGACTCGGGCAATCAGCCATCGAGACGAGCAACGCGCTCTTCGATTCGGGTGCCGCGCTGGTCAGCAGCGAACTGAGCGACCGCAAGAGCAACGCTCGCACCGGCCAATTCATCCTCCTCGGCTTCAGCGCGCTGGCCTTCATCGCGGCGATTGCCGTGGCCTCCGCGATTGCTGCTTCGATCACCCGGCCGATTCAGCGGCTCGCCTTCGTGGCGGACCAGATGAGCCTCGGCCAACTCGACGTCGAGATCGATGTCGAATCGAGCAACGAGATCGGCCAGCTCGCCGAATCCTTGCGGCGCATGCAGGCGAGCCTCACCGGTGCGATCGAGCGGCTACGTGCCCGGAAGGCGGCCTAATCGATGCCCGGAACTGATGACGAGCCCAGCACCCAGATGATCGCGGATGCGCTCCTGGCGCGACTCGGACGCGTCCCCGGCATCGCTGGGATGACCATCATCGACGAGCAGGGGAACCCTGCCGCAAGCGCAGGCGACGCCGAAGCCCGCCGCGATGCCGTGCTCACCGCGTTCCTGGCCACTCGCATCCGCGCCATCACCGCTGAGGGCGACCTCCGCGGCAAGGGGCGACAGCTGCGGGAGAGCCGCCTGCTCCACGCCTCCTGTTCGGGGCGAAACCGGGAGTTCCTCGTCGTCCCCACCGGACCGGTGACCGCCTTCGCGACCGTCAAGCACGGAGCCTATGGCGACATCGTCCTCGAAGACATCCAGAACGCGCTCAGGCCTCGTTAGCCACCGACCCGCACATATCTCGAAAGGACACCCCGCCCTGATGCTTCTCCCACGAACTGAGCCAGTCTTCGATGGCCTGCGCACGTCATTTCTCCGCTTCGATGGCCTGCTTTCGGAGCTCCGCAGCGATAGCCACTGTGGCTTCGTCTCGGTCGAGTTCCCCGGCTACTCCGGCGCCATCCTCGTCGATGGAGGAGACGCAATCTCCGCGACCGAACGCATGGGCAGTGTCGAAACGCACGGCGCAGCCGCGCTCAAGGGGATCGTCACGCGCGCCTGCGAGCCGGGTGGCATGGTCGGGGTTTTCCGGCTCTCCTCGGCGTTTGTGCAGCTTGCGGCGACGGTCGGTGTTGGTACGCCGGTCTACCGCGACCTGAGTTCCAGCTTCACGAGCCTCGAACGGCTGCTAGCGAAGCTCAAGGACGGCCGCTTCGATGGTTACGTCGAGGCCGCGTTCAGCGAGCCACCAGCTGCGGGCCTCGTATTTCTCCGCGCCGGAGAAGTCAGCGAATCGCTCTTCGAACAGGGCGGCTCGGTCGAAACGGGAATGGCCGCAGTGGCGCGAATCGTCGATGAGGCGAGCGAGCACGAGGCCACCTTCCACGTCATCCATACCAGTCCGACTGCCCATGTGGCCGCCCGAATCCCGAATGAGGCTCCACCAGCGGCGCAAGCCCCGGAAATCCGCCCGACCCAGATTACTGCCGTCGCCGGCCCGCTCGTGGTCTGGTCGGAGATCCTGCGCCGGGCGGAGGAAGTGGTCGATGGTCTTTCGCAGAAGGGCACGTTCTCTGCCGCGCTCCAGGAAGCGTTCAAAGAGCGCGCGACCGCCTACCCATATCTCGACCCCACGGTCGCCGAGTTCGCGTATCGCGATGGGCAGGCCACGTTCCACGGAGATGCCATCCCGGAATCGCTGCCGGACGCACTCACCAACAGCCTTCATGACGCGATCGCGCGTCTCGCCTTCCGGCTCAAGCGGTCGGACATCGAATCGCGGGTGCGAGCGGAATTGAGCGAAGTTCGCAGCCGCCATAGCGCGGCATTCCAGGGCTTTCCGGCCTCGGCCAGGTCGCTCGTATCGTAGGTCCAGGCATCGGGAGGAAGGGGTAGCCCATGGAACGAGGACTCCAGGAGATCGCATCGGTCGGGCTGGTGGACGGCGCGTTCGTCTGCAACAGCACGGGCGAAGTGGTCGCCAGTTCCATGCCCCCCGTCCTCGCGACGGCCGCAATGAGCGACATCGGCCGGGCGCTTTCGCAAACCTTCGGGGCGTTCGAAGCGGCCGGTGCGCCGATCGATCGGCTCGACCTCGCCTTCGACACCTGGCGGCTCTACGTCCGCGACCTCGGCCAGGGGCTGGTGGTGGTCATCGCCGAACCGGATTGCGATGCCGCCTGCCTGCGCATGACCGTCGACATCATCACCACCGGCTGGGCATCGAGCGGCGTACTCCAGAAACGGATCGGCAAGGGCAAGACTTCTGCTCGTATGGACCTGCTCTCGCGAGCAAACCTCGATGACGCGGCCTGGCTCTCGCTCCGGCCACTCATCGGCCAACCACACTCCGCCTAAGCGCTGGCGGCATTCGAAGGAACCAGAGAGAGGGTGCCGGGATGGCAGGTGGACTGACGGGGAGCCTGGAACAGTGGCCGTTGCCCGAGCTATTGAACATGCTCGGGTCGTCCCGGCAATCGGGCCGTGTCGAAATCGAGGAGGCTGACACGCGCGGGAGCATCTACCTCCACGAGGGGAACGTCGTTCACGCCGTCGCGCCCGTCGAATCGGGGATTGCGGCCCTGGCGACGCTGTTCGGCCTGCACGCCGGCACCTTCAGCTTCGAACCACGCGTGCCCTCGCCCGCCCAGACGCTCTCCCGGCCGCTCGATGCCCTGATCGCCGAA
The DNA here is from genome assembly GCA_038256595.1 of Tepidiformales bacterium. Lineage (GTDB taxonomy): Bacteria > Chloroflexota > Dehalococcoidia > Tepidiformales > Tepidiformaceae > JBBSKE01. The sequence goes on from JBBSKE010000183.1 coordinate 7,365, forward strand.
GTTACCCGCGAAGCAACAGAACGCGAGGCGATCAAGAAGGTCATTGCCTCGGCGCTGGTGCGGCCGCGGCTCTC
>JBBSKE010000184.1:0-7432 GCA_038256595.1 Tepidiformales bacterium
AAGGCGCGATTCGTGATGCTCTTCGAACCCGGGACAAGGACACGCGCGCTAACCGGCCTGGCGAGCGGCTCAAGGGTGATGCGGGAAGGCAGTGGCATTCCTCCATTATGCGGCCCGGTCTGTTTTCGCTCGCGCGACCGCACTTCGCACCGCTCGCGCCCCGGAACTACCCGCATCGAATCCCCCGGCGTATGCTCTGCCAAACCCCGGAGGGAGCCCGAAACCCATGGCTTTTGACTACGAAAACATCCTCTACGAGACCGATGGCCGCCTGGCCTACATCACCCTCAACCGCCCGGAGAAGCTGAACGCGCTCTCCAATGACCTGCGCGGCGAGCTCTTCCACGCGCTCAAAGAAGCCGAAGCCGACCGTGAAATTGGCGTCATCATCATCCGAGCGAACGGCCGCGCCTTCAGCGCCGGGTACGACCTCACGCCGTCCCGCCAGGGCCGCGAGGATTCGCCCTTCACCCATCCGCGCTCGAAGATGCCCGACACCGGCACCACTCACCCGGCGCACTACGACTGGTCGCGCCACGTCCTCATGGCGAACTGGACGATCTGGGAGCTTTCGAAGCCGGTCGTCGCCCAGGTCCAGGGCTACTGCCTCGCTGGCGGCTCCGAACTCGCATCCTTCTGCGACTTCCGCATCGTGGCCGAAGACGCCCAGATCGGCTACCCGCCGGTGCGCGCGATGGGCACGATGGACATCATGTGGGCGCCCTGGCACATCTCGAGCATGACCAAGGCGCGCGAAATCGCCTACGTCGGCGACTCGTTCTCCGGCAAGGACATGGCCACGTTCGGATGGGCGACCTATGCCGTGCCGCCGGCTGAACTCGCCGATTTCACCGAGCGCTTCGCCCGGCGCATGGCCCACATCGACAACAACATGCTCATGTACTCCAAGCGCGCCGTGAATCGCCAGTACGAGATGATGGGCATCCGCAACGGCCTCATGTCTGGCACCGACGTCGAGGCGATGAGCAAGCACCGCCCCGAGGCTGGCGAATGGGGCCGCCATGTGCGTGAGGGTGGGCTGAAGGCTGCGCTCGAGTGGCGCGATGGCCCCTTCCGCGACTTCCGCGGCGCCTACAACCCGTCGCAGGCCGACCGGCCCATCGCAGGCACAGAAAAGCCCGCCGAACAGCGCGGCGCCTACGACTAACCGGGCCGCCGCTGGTTAATGCGAGCCCTTCCCCGGCCGAGCAGCCAAGCCGCCTTCGTTCTACTATTTCGCCATGGCGAATGCGAACGAGGAGCGGTGGGCGTTCCTTGGCCGGGAGGGCGAACTCACCACCCTGGTGGGCCGGGCGGAGCTTGCCCTCGCCGGTCGCGGCAGCATCTCGCTCATCCTCGGCGAGCCGGGATCCGGCAAGACCACCCTGGCCCGCGAACTCTCGATCCGCGCAAGCAGCCTGGGCATGCACACGGTCTGGGGCGAATGCCGCGCTGACGATGCCGCCCCGCCGCTCTTCCCCTGGATCGATATCGCCGCCCAACTCGTCGACGACCTTCGCGACGAAGTGCCCGTGACGATCCGGCAACTCCTCGCCTCGCGCGACAGTGCAGTGGTGGGCGCCGCACAACCGCTGGGCGAAATCGACCTCGCTCGCACCTTCGAACAGTTCCTCGCGTTCCTGCGCTCGCTCTCCCGGCAGGGTCCGTTCCTGCTCGTGCTCGAAGACCTCCAGTGGGCCGACCAGCCGACCCTGCGCCTGCTCGAATACCTCACCGGGAGCATGATTCGCCTCCCGATCCTGATCGTGGTCACCACACGCCCGGCTGATGACCCGGGCCTCTCCCGCACACTCGGCTACCTGCAGCGCGAGCCATCGACCCGGCGCATCGTGCTCGCCGGCTGGAGGGCCGCCGCCATATCCCAGTTCATGGCCAACCAGACCGGCAGCCAGCCGCCAGCGTCGCTCGTCACCGCAGTCCTCGAAGCCACCGCCGGTAACCCGTTTTTCGTCTCCGAACTGGTGCGTGCGTTCGCCAGTGGCGAAATGCAGATCGGTGGGCCGTCATCACGGCTGCCCGCCTCCATTCGCGACGCCATCAGCGCCCGCCTCGACCAGTTCGAACCCGCGACGCGCGAGGTCCTGACCATCGCCGCGGTGTGTGGCCGCGAGTTCCGGGCAGCCGCCATCACCGCCGTGAGCGGCCAGCCCGAGCAGGTGGGCGCCGAACTCGAAACGGCCGTGCGCGCAGGCCTGTTGCTCCCGGATTCAATGCAGTTCGGCGTCTTCCGCTTCGCGCAGGCGATTGTCCGCGATGTCGTCTACGCGAACGCGCCCAGGGAGCGGACGCGAGCCCTCCACGCCGAACTCGCTGCCCAGCTTTCGAATCTTCCTGGCGCAGCGACCGCCGAGGGCGTGGCCGAACTCGCCTACCACTACACCCGCGCGCTCCCCGGCGGCGACCCGTCGGCTGCGGTCAGCGCCGCTCGCCGTGCCGGTGAGTTCGCAAGCCGCAGCTTCGATGCCGCCACCGCGAGGAATCACTTCGCGGCCGCCCTCAACGCCCTCGACCTGGCGCCGGACCGCGAGAACGAGCGCGGCGAATTGCTCTATCTCCTCGGCGACGCCCAGACCCGTTCCGGCAATGTCCGCGGCGGCAAGGAGACGCTCGCCCAGGCGATTCACCTCGCCTCCGCGAACAACGACGGTACGTTGCTCGCCCGCGCGGCCCTGAGTTACGGCGAGTTCCAGGAGGCCGGGATCGCCGACCCGAACCGTCTCACATACCTCGAATCGGCGCTGAACATGCTCTCGCGCGAGGACCGCTACTGGGTGCCGGTGATGTCCCTCCTCGCCGAGGCCGAAGCGATGGCCGGTCGAGTCCAACTCGCCCTTCGCCACAGCGACGAGGCACTACTCGCCGCGCGCGAAAGTGGCGAACCGTTGCCGCTCGTCATCGCCCTCAACGGCCGCCTCTGGGCGCTCCGCAACTCGCCCGACCTCGAAGAGCGCTCCCGCCTGGCAGAGCAGATGGTCAACTTCGCCGATGGCCTGCGGAATCGCGAGCACGCGGTCAAGGCGCACCGCTGGCGTCTGCTTGCGGCCCTCGAAAGCGGCGACCGCAGCCGGTTCATCCAGGAGATGGAGGCCCACGCCCGCGACAGTGCCGTCCTCCGCGAGCCGGTGCTGCTCTGGCGCTCCGCCTGCCACCAGGTCGTGCACTCCTACCTTCGCGGCGACTTCGATGAGGCCGAGCGCAGCCACGAACGCGCCGTCGAAGCGGGCCACGACGTCAACAGCAGGGGCACGCCGGTGCTCATGGCCCTCCAGCGATTCGCCCTGCTCAAGGAACTCGGCCGGGCCGGCGAACTGGCGCCGGAGCTCCTCCGGATGTCCGCGAGCGCGCCGAATAATCTCACCGCGCGCATCACCGCCGCGGCCGCCGCCCATGCGAACGGGGACTTCGCCGGCGCCCGCGAGCAGGTCCTCGCCGCCTGGCAGATCCCTCGCCGCGCCTCAATGGTCGATGCCGCCACCATGACGATGACCATGCTCCTCGCCGAAGTGGCCGCGGACGTGGGCGACGAACCCGTCGTCGAGGCGCTAATCGCCGAGCTGACACCGCACCGCCTGCGCAACGCGGTTCTCGGCGATGGCCTGATGACCCTCGGGCCGGTCTCGCGCGTCGTCGGGATGCTCCACGCCCGCCTCGGCAACGACCGGGAGTCAATCGCCGCATTCGAGGAGGCGATGAGCCTCGCCGCGCGCATGGGTGCGCCGGGAATCACCGCCCGCGTGCTGGCCGACTACGGCGAGATGCTGCTCGCCATCGACCCCCGCCACGCCGACGCGCGCGGCCTCGAAATGCTCCAGCAATCGTCCGACATCGCCCGCCGCACCGGCATGGCCGCGCTCCTGGAGCGCACCAAGCGCCTCCTCGCAGAAGCCGCAATCGCGAACCCGGACGAACCCTAAATCGCGATTGGCTTATATAAGTCAATCATTTTAATATATGCTCACCAAGCAAGTTGAGGTGAACAAAATGGAACTCGATATCGCGACCCTGGTCGGGGCCATTGACCGCAAGATCGTCGAGCGCGAGCACGAGGGGAAACCCGCCCGCGCCATCGTCGCCAGCCGCGCCTACCCGGCCGCGATCGAGGATGTGTGGGATGCCCTGACCAATGTCGAGCGCATCCCGCGCTGGTTTACGCCGATTTCAGGCGACCTGCGGCTCGGCGGCCGTTACCAGCTCGAAGGCAACGCCGGTGGCACGATCACTGCCTGTGAGCCCCCGAAAACGCTCGCCGCAACCTGGGAATACGGCGAGGAAGTCAGCTGGGTGCAGGTTCGCCTCGAAGCCGAGAGTGCCGACCGCACTCGCCTCCATCTCGAGCACACGGCGTACGTTGATGACGAACGCTGGGCCCAGTTTGGCCCCGGCGCCGTTGGTATAGGCTGGGATCTCTCCTTCTGGGGGCTCCAGCACTACCTCGCGACCGGTCAATCGGTGCCCCCCGAAGAAGTAACCGCCCCCTCCGGGATCGAGTTCATGACGGGTAGTAACGATGGCTGGGCGGAGGCGTCCATTGCCGCCGGAACCCCCGAAGTCGCCGCCCGGGAGGCCGCGGCGCGCACGCTCGCCTTCTATACTGGCGCGGAGGAGCCGGGGAGCAGCTGATGCACGCGTTCGATGTCCTTGGCGACCCCGTGCGGAGGCGCATCCTGGAGCTGGTTCGCGCCGGGGAACACCCCTCCGGCGCGCTGGTCGATGCGATCCAGCGCGAGTTCGGCATCTCCCAGCCCGCTGTCTCGCAACACCTCAAAGTGCTCCGGGACAGCGGCTTCGTGAGCGTCCGGGTCGATGGCCAGCGGCGGCTCTACGCGCTCGAACCGGCGCCGCTCGCGGAGGTCGACCGCTGGCTCGGCACCTTCCGCGATGCCTGGGAGCACCGCCTCGACGCCCTCGGGACCGAAATCGCACGTGGAAAGCGGCGGCCGCCGGAGTAGCCCCGCTGCCTATTCGACCTCGTTCACAAGCGGTTCGTTCTTGCCCCAGGCCTGCAGATTGCGGATGAAATAGCCGGCCGCGCGCGCTTCGTTGCCGGTCGAAATGGCCGAGCTGTGGGGCGAAATGATGACGTTCGGGATCTCCCAGAGCGGCGATTCCGCGGGCAGCGGTTCAACTTCGAACACGTCCAGGTAGGCCCCGCCGAGTTGGCCGGTCCCGAGCGCCGCGATCATCGCCTGCTCGTCGACCACCTCGCCGCGCCCCACGTTGAGGATGCAGGCGCCGCGCGGCAGCATCGCAATCGCCTCCGCGTCGATCATCCGGCGCGTCTTTTCGGTCAGGGGCGTGGCGAGCGCGAGCCAGTTCGTGCGCGGCAACACCGAGGCGAGTTCGTCCGGGGTGATCATCTCGTCCACGGGGTCGGTTGGCTTGCGCGGGCTGCGACGTACGCCGATGACGTGCATCCCGAGCGCCTGCCCGAGCCGCGCAATCTCCGAGCCAATCGCACCGAGGCCGACGACCGTCAGCGTCTGGATTGAGAGGTCGTCCGGGAGCACGTCCGCGCCAGGCGTGATCCATTCCTTCCGCGTTTGCGCGCCAACGTAGAGCGTGAACCGCCGCGAGAGCATCAGCAGCCCGGTAATCGCGGACTGCGCAATCGGCACCCCGGTCGACCCGGACGAGGTCGAAATGCGCACGCCCTTCGACTTGATCCGCGAGAAGACGGGGTTATCGACGCCCGCGTTGAAGACGTGCATCCATTGCACGTTCGGAGCGCCCTGGATCGAAGAGAAGAACGAGCGCCCGAGGCCGTTCGCCACGATATCGCCCGAGAAGAACGCGATATCGATGTTCGGAAGCACGGACGCGTCGAGCCGCTCTTCCGGCGACGCCGGCAGGAGGATAGGTTGCAGGGTGAGTCCCGCTGCTGCCGACGCCTGCTGCACCTCCGCTTCGAAGGTCGAAAGAAAGCGGCGAGTGGTGAGAAATCCGGTCATGACTACCTGCCAGTTGTGGTCCAGAGAGAGTATCCCGAGTCGCCGGTTCGATGTACTTCGCGCCCGGAGCGCGCAATTCCTTCGGCTGGCGGGTTTCCGTCGCTTCGCCAGCAGCGTAGAGTGACCGCGTCCGGTGTGGCCGGACCGGAGAGAGCATGACCAACGCCACCCTTGGCATCGAAGTCAAAACCATCGAACTGAAAACCGGCGCGGTTACCTATATGGAAAGCGGCTCGGGCCCGGACTTGCTCCTGTTGCACCACGACATCGGCAGCACCGGCTGGGGCGAGTTGCACGAGCGGCTGGCGGAGCACTTTCACGTGGTCGCGCCGAACATGCCGGGTTATCTCGGCTCGAAGCGGCTCGATTGGGCGCGCCACCCGCGCGACCTCGCCGGCGTTGTCCTCGCCTTCGTGCGCAACATGAACCTTTCGAAGCCGCATCTCGTCGGCCTCGGGTTTGGCGGCTGGGTCGCTGCCGAGATGGCCACCTTCGCCGCGGATAACTTCGCCAGTCTCAGCCTGGTCGCCGCCGCGGGCATGCGGCCGGACGATTCGTACATCCTCGACCAGGTGATGATGGACTACCCGAACTACATCATCGCCGGCTTCAGCGGGCCCGAACAGGCCGAGCCGTACTTCCCTCTCGAACGAAAACGGGACTTCAAGGAGCGCTTCGACGAGAACCGCGAGGTCATCGCGCGGATCACCTGGAAGCCGTACATGTACTCCTACGAGCTGCCCGAACTGCTCCCGGAGATGCACCTCCCGACACTCATCACCTGGGGTACGGCCGACAAGGTCATCCCCGTGGAGTGCGCGCAGAAGTTCGCGGACCTGATTCCGAACAATACCCTGCGCTACATCGAATCCGGCTGCCACTTCCTCGACCTCGAACACCCGGCCGAGGTTGCCACGTACATCATCAACCATGCCGGCGCTGCCGCCGGGGTCGAGCACTCCGGCGCCATCGCCGGGAAGGAGTAACCACATGTTCATCGGCTATTTCACCGAACGGCCCTACCAGGACCCGAGCGCGAAATTCTTCGGCGCTTCGAAAGAAGAGCTGACCGACCTGGTGCTCAGCAACGGCGAGTACAATTCCGAGATCGCTCACGACCTCTATAACCGCTACTTCGACGAGAAGCTGTATGCCGAAGAGATGGGCTTCGATGGCCTTATGCTCAACGAGCACCACTCCACGCCGTTCACGATGGGCAGCGTGATGGACGTGGAAGCGGCAATTCTCGCCCGCATTACGAAGCGTGCGAAGATCCTCCTGCTCGGCAACCTCCTGGCCGTACGCAGCGACCCGATATTCCTCGCCGAAGAGCTGGCGATGATCGACACCATCTCCAAGGGCCGCCTGATTAGCGGCTGGGTGCGCGGCACTGGCCGCGAAAGCCTCAGCCACAACGCCCAGGCGCCCTACAACTGGGAGCGCTTCCAGGAGGCCCACGAACT
>JBBSKE010000185.1:0-7426 GCA_038256595.1 Tepidiformales bacterium
CCTTCGGGGATGATGTTCGTGACCGGCTGACCGAGCAGGACGTCGCGGCGATAGCCGAACTGTTTCTCAGCCTGGACGTTCAGGAGGACGATCTCGCCGGCCTCGTTCACCACGACCATTGCATCCGGCGCAGCCTCGAGGAGGCCGCGGTAACGCTCCTCCATCTGGACGAGATGCGTCTCGGCCGCCCGACGCACACTTATGTCGCGAATGGCCGCCGTCACGAGGATGCCCTCGGTGCTGAGGAGCGGGCTAAGCATGATCTCGATCGGGAACTCCGTACCGTCCCTGCGCCGGCCGACCAGTTCGATGCCCGTGCCGATTTGCTGGGCGAGCGCCTCTGCCGTCGAACGCGTCTCATCGGCAATCAGCCGTTCAGCGAAGCCTTCGGGGATGATGTTCGTCACCGGTTGGCCGAGCAGGACATCGCGGCGATAGCCGAACTGCTTCTCGGCCTGGACGTTCAGGAGGACGATTTCGCCGGCTTCGTTGACGACGACCATTGCATCCGGTGCCGCTTCGAGGAGGCCGCGGTAGCGCTCCTCCATCTGCACGAGGTGTGTCTCGGCAGCGGACGGCGAGGGGACTTCCGCGCTTAATGAAATGCTCATGACGCGCGATTCGCGAACCGGTCGCGCTGGCCGCGAACTTTTGCCTGGTAGCGCTTGAGGTCGGCCTCAGCTGCGAGACGCAGGCTCAGGACGCCGTGCGACTGTTCACTGCTCTCTGCCGCGCCGCCGCTCATATCCATATACATGGCGCCGCCTGGCCGCGCGAACGGGCTGGCCGCGATCTTGGAGCAGATGCGTTCCGCGAATCCCGTGGCGCCCTGCAGGTTGCAGCCTTCCAGCACGACGCCGAACTGGAATGCATTCAGCCGCGAGACATGGTCTTCGAGGCGAACAGTGTCGAGCAGTTCGCGCGCAATATCTTCGATATCTTCTTTGTCGAGCGATGTCGCAGCGTCGACGAGGTGGCGTGCTTCGATAATGACAATACTGAACACCGCGTCAACGCGTTGCTGGCGAGCAGTGAGCCGGACAATATCCCGCTCGAATTGTCGCTTATTTCCGAGGCCTGAGTCGGGGTCTTCGAAGGCTGCTCGCTTTTCGAGATCTTCGAGGCGGGCGATTGCCTCCGTCGCGAGAGTTCGCCATTCACATTGGTGGTCACCGCTAAACGGTAATTTCAAGAGATTGCCCCATTTCAGTCCCCATGTGTATCGGTTCAGTATCTACCTTTGCGGAGGGCAAATGTGATAAATATGTGGCAATAGTAGAGAATATGGGGACATTGAGTGTATTCGCGGTGACTACGGCACGGCATGGCCGCTCACAACGGCCGATTTCCGGGCCATGTAAGCTTTGGCCAGGAACGAGCGCCGCAGCTGCCGGCCCGGGGGAGCACCCATGCAATCCGTCCGCATCACTCGAGCCGCATCCGCCCATCCTCCACACGTGGTCACGCAGGCGGAGGCGATCGCCTACCTGGCGGACCTCGGGGTCGACCGCCGGAGAGCCTCCGCTGTCGCCCGGGGGAGTCGTATCGGCTCGCGGCGGACGGTGCTGCCTCCGGCGGACCTCGCGCGGCTCGGCTCGATCGAAGCGCGCAACCGCGTCTACCGCGATGCCGCCCCGGCGCTGGCGAGTGATGCCGCCTGCCAGGTCCTCTCCCTCGGAAATTCGCGCCGGGTCGGGATGCTCGCCACGTCATCCTGCACCGGCTATGACCTGCCAGGGCTGAGCAGCCGCGTCGTTCAGGAACTCTGCTTGCCGCTGGATATCGCGCGCGTGCCGTTGACCGAGTCCGGCTGTGCGGGCGGCGCCGTCGCCCTGACCGTCGCGGCGGACTACCTCCGCAGCCGGCCCGGCAGGTCGTCCATCGCGCTGGCGGCCGAACTCTGCTCGCTCGCCTTCCACCCCTCGGACGACGACGGCAGCATCACGGCGAACCTCATCTTCGGCGACGGCGCGGGGGCGGCGCTGCTCGAACACAGTGAAGCGCCGGGCCTCGAGGTGGTCGACACCGCCAGCATGCTCATCCCCGGCTCGAGCAATGCGCTGGGTTTTGTGCTCGCGGATAAGGGTTTCGTCCCCGTGCTCGACCGCTGCCTCCCGGAGATCGTGCCCCCGGCGCTGGAGTGCGCGGCGATGGCGCTGCTCGGCCGGCACGGGCTGTCGCTCGGAGATGTCGCGACCTGGCTGGTTCACCCGGGCGGCGCGCGGATTCTCGATTGCATCCAGGTGCGCCTCGGCGCCGAACGCTCGCAACTCGCGCTCTCGTGGGATTCGCTGCGGCAGTACGGCAACGTCTCGTCAGCCGCGATCTTCGACGTCCTCGCGCGCGACCTCAAGCAGCCATCGCCGCCGGGATCGTGGGTGGTCATCGCCGCCTTCGGGCCGGGCGTCTCGGTCGACCTGCTTCTCGGGCGGCAGACATGCTGACCCGGCTGCTCATCTGTGCGGCGATGGGGGCTGCGCGGCTGGGTGAACTCGCCTGGTCGAAACGAAACCTCGACGGAGCCGCAGCGCCGGTCGAGGGTGAATTGAGCCGCCAGACCTACCCGCTGATGGTCGCGCTGCACACGGTGACCATCGTGGGGACGGCGCTGTTCGGCGCGCGAAGCGCACATCGGCCGTTTCTCGCGCTGCTGCTTCTGGCGCAGGTCGTGCGAATCTGGACGTTGGGCACGCTCGGGCGGCGCTGGAACACGCGCGGCGCGGTCGCTTCGGACATCGAAATCGAAACCGGCGGCCCATATCAATATGTACGGCACCCGAACTACGCCGTCGTCGCGGTCGAACTGGCTTCGTTGCCAGCCGCATTTGGATTGTGGCGGCTCGCGTTCGCCAGCACCGTAGCGAACGCGTTGCTGCTCCTGGTTCGAATCCGAGACGAAGAGCGCCTGCTGCGCAACCGCCCCGGCTGGACCGAGCACTTCGAGCGGCTCAAGCGGTTCGTCCCGGGCGTCTTTTAGTGTACCAAGACTCAAATGGCTGGAGTTCCTTCGCTAGAGCTCCTGAAGTCCGAAGGGAGTCATGGGCAGGCAAACGAACTCGGTGGAACTCGAACTCAGTCCACTCGTTTGAACTACCAGCCGAGAGCAAGCGCCGGGAGGTCGCGCGGGCGCAGGCTGCGGAGCGGCGCCTCGCTGCTGGCGACGTCCACGAGTCGCGAGAAACTCGCCGGACGGCGCTCCATGTTGCGCACCGCGAAGCGCGCAAGAGCCGGGCGTCGCGCCAGCCCCAGCGAGACGCGCGCCAGCAGCTTCGCATTCCGCCCGATGGCCCTGCGCCCCCGGTCGTAGGTACGGAAGGGGGCGTAGTCGCCGGATTTGAGGAAGGCCGCGACTGACTCGGCGCACATGCGGGCAGTCACGAGCGCCGAGGACATGCCGTCGCCGGTGATGCCATCGAAGAAGCCGGCCGCATCGCCGACGAGCACGAGGTTGCCCCGCCAGGCGCGCGTGCAACCGCGCGCGAATGGTCCCGCGGCCATCGGAGCGTGTTCGAGCACGAACGCCGCGCCCGCAGCCGGGTGTCCGTGAATGGTCTCGAGGTAGGCGGCTTCGAGGCGGCCGGAGAACCGCGCCATTGCCCGCTTTTCGAGCAGGATCGCGATATTCGCGCTTCGGCCGCCGACCGGCGTGCGATAAATCTCGTAGCCATCCTCGAAGAAGACCTCCACCGCTGGCGGTGGCTCGGTTTCGAGTTCGACGTGCGCGGTGACACCGTAGCGCGTGCCGTGGACGGCTCCATCGAGACCAGCGAGGCGGCGCATGCGGGACTGAAGACCGTCGGCGCCGACGATCACGCGGGCGGCGATTTCTCCCGCGGAAGTCGTAAGCGAAACTGCCCGGCCGCCGTTCGTGACGAAGCCCTTCGCGGTCGCTCCCCCGAGAACTTCGACCCCGACAGCGCGGGCCTGGTGGAGGACGGACGCATCGAGCATCTCGCGCCGCACTCCGAGGCCAGGAGATACTCGACCCAGCCGAGCCTTCGCGATCGCTCTGCCAGCGTGGAATCGCAACTCGCGCAGTTCGGACGAGGCAGGGAGCGAGCCCGGTGTGACTCCGAGGCTCGCCAGTTCGGCCACGCCGTAGGGGAAGAGGCCCTCGCCGCAGGGCTTGCGCCGCGGGAACTCTGCGCGTTCGACGATGAGGACCGAGTGGCCGGCGCGGGCGAGGTGGTTCGCAGTCGCGGACCCGGCGAGACTGCCGCCAACGATGACGACATCATACTGTTCGCGTGACGGCTGGCCGATCATGCGGCCGCCAGGAAGGTGAACGCGAGCGCGCCACTGGCTACCGCGAGGAGGCCAAAGAGGCCGTCGCGGCCGAATAATCGCGGAGCCAGGGCAGAGAGCGTTGCCGCGATGCAACCGATGGCGACGGCGATGCCCGCAGCGACCACCGATTCGGCCCAGAGCACGGCCGAGGCTGCGACCGCGGTGAAGGCGAATAGCGCGACAGAGATGGCCCGGCTGCGGTCGCCGATCCGCTGCGCGAGACCCCGCACGCCGAGCGAGCGGTCGTCGGCGATGTCGGGCGACTGGTTCGCGAGGTGCACGCTGAGCCCGAGCAGAGCGCCGAGCGGCAAGACCCACGCGCGCTGCGACTCCCACTGTCCGGTCGCGCTCCAGACCCAGGTGGGCACGAGCGGCAGGGCGATCGCGAACGGCAGCCAGCTCCACCAGCTGCGCTTGAGCCAGAGGTCATAGACGAGTCCGCAGCCCAGACCGGCGACTCCAACGAGCCACGCTTCGACCGGCAGGCCCAAGGTGACAATCGCCCCGAGCACGACAAGGGCCACTGCGAGCCAGGTGGCGGCTCTGGCGCTGACCCCACCGGCGGCGATCGGCTTGCCTGGCTTGGCGACCGCATCATCGTGCGCATCGACGAGGTCGTTCACGATGCCGATTGCGAACTGGTAGCAAAGCATGCCGAGCCCGAGTCGCAGATAGATGAGGGCCGAGGCACCCGGGTCGGCGACCGGGATGAGGGCGAGGACGATGCCGCTGACGAGGAGCGACGGAAACGGGTGGACGACTCGCGCGACCCCGGACATGGCCGTTCTTGGCTGGTCGCGGGAGATGGCGGATTCTCGCGTGGTCACGCCCCGAGTCTACGCCGCCGGGCGCGAGGGAGGCGGCATGCGCGCTCGCTCTCGCGCCCGTTGCCAAGTGGTCCCACACTGGAGAGATAAAGGAACGGGGTGTCGCAGATGGCAGAGAAGACAGGGACGGCATCTCCGGGGGGCGGCACCGCGCCGCGCATCCGCGTGGGCACGAGCGGCTGGGCCTACGACGCATGGCAGGGGCCGTTTTATCCGCCGCATCTGCCGACCGCGCAGCGGCTGCCGTTCTATCGCGACTACTTCGCCACGGTGGAAGTGAACGCCACCTTTTATCGCATGCCGGCCGAGAACACGCTCGACAAGTGGCGCGAGCAGGCCGGCCCGGGATTCCCGATGGCCATCAAGGGCAGCCGCCAGATCACGCACAATCTTCGGCTTCGCGACTGCGAGACCGCGGTGAAGCGGCTGTTCGAGCGGCTGGAGCGGCTCGGGCCGGCGCTTGGGCCGATGCTCTGGCATCTCCCGCCGGACCTTGAGCGCGACGATGCGCTGCTCGCGGATTTCGCCGCGATCCTGCCTCGGCGGCACCAGCACGCCTTCGAATTCGGCCACGAAAGCTGGCTGGACGACGCCGTGTTCGCGAATCTCGACGCGCTGGGCATGGCGACGGTGGCGGTGAGTTCGCCGGAGATGCCCGCTGCGAAGCCGATCACCGGCGGCATGCTCTATCTGCGCATGCACGGGCTAACGAAGGGCGCCAGGCACAACTACAGCAAAGAGGAACTAAAGCCCTGGATCGCCTGGACGCAGGAGGCAGCCGAACAGGGCACAACGGGGTTTGTCTTCTTCGGAAACGACGGCGATGCGCGCGCGCCCGCGAATGCGCTTGAGTTCATCCGCCAGCTGGGGCCGCATTCAGTCTGGTCTGGACTCGCAGAAGACGGCACCGTGCCGGTTACGTAAATTCCTGGCGGCTTTCGAACGCCAGGCGCAGACAGCTGGAAGGTTGGTTTCCCCCTCCCTGGCCGCTGCGAGGTCCATTTTTCCCTTGGCAGGCACCGTTTCCTCCCCGATTTCTGCTGCGATGCACGAACTGTTACCCCTCCGTTACGCAATTCGTACACTTCTAACCAAAGAGCGGCCGAATCTTAACCTGAACCGCAAATGGGAGATCGTTCCCTGCATGCGGCGGAGGTATGGGTTTGCTAAAGACGAAACAATTTGCCGCGATGGCCTTCATCGCTGCCACGGTCATTGCGCTAACCGGCTTCCGGGCGTTCGAAGGCGCTCGGCTCGCTGAAGCCGGCGGTGTTCTCCCGGCGGGCTGGCCAGCGACTCTTCAGGTGGGGCTTTCGAGTTCTCCCGGTGGCGCCGCTTCGATGAAGACGACCGCTCCTTATGGGTTTCGCTACCAGTATCTTGCCGGTGGCGCAAATACTGGCAATGGTTGGGCGAACTGGAATACGAACGGCGATTTTGCACGCTATTACATCGAGGATTCAATAGCGAACAGCATCATCCCGGTGTTCACGTATTACCAGATTTATCAGTCTTCACCCGGGAACAGCCAGGGCGAAACCAACGGCGTGAAGACGAACCTCGAGAACGCGGCGACAATGAACGCGTATTACAACGACCTCAAGCTCTTCTTCCAGAAGGCCGGTGCATTTCCTTCGAAAACGGTCGTTCTTCATGTCGAACCGGATATGTGGGGCTACATGCAGCAGCGCTCGACAGGCGACAACGGAGCGAGTATCGCCGTGAAAGTCGGCGGTTCGGGCATGAGCGACGTCTCGGGCTTCCCGGACACAGCCGCAGGTTTGGCGAAGGCGATCATCAAGCTGCGCGACCAGTACGCACCCAATGTCGTCCTCGGATATCACATGAGCATCTGGGGCACCAACGTCGACATCCAGCACAGCAAGCCGAACGATGAGACTACTGACGCGCTCGCAACCAGGGCGGCCGCCTTCTACACATCGCTTGGCGCGAACTTCGATATCACGTTCGCCGAATTCAGCGACCGCGATGCCGGTTTCAAGCAGGCGATCTACGGCGACGGTGGCGCCTCGTGGTTTAACGCGGCCGACTTCGCCCGCCACGCGCGCTTCCTCAAGACGTTCTCGAACGCCGCCCAGGAGCGTGTGGTGCTCTGGCAGATTCCGCTCGGCAACACGAAAATGCTGGCTCAGAACAACAGCTGGGGCCACTACCAGGATAATCGCGTCGAGTGGCTGTTCGACGAACCGGCGCGCACCCACCTCCAGACCTACATTGACGCGGGCGTGGTCGCCTTCCTCTTTGGCGGCGGTGCCGGCGGCACGACCTGTGCCTGCGATGCCATGAACAAC
>JBBSKE010000186.1:0-7412 GCA_038256595.1 Tepidiformales bacterium
CACGGTGCCGCCGAGGATGTTGCGGATGGTGCCGTTGGGCGAGACCCACATCTTCTTGAGGCTGAACTCCTTGACGCGGTCTTCGTCGGCGGTGATGGTGGCGCACTTCACACCGACGCCGTACTGCTTGATGGCGTTGGCCGCGTCGACGGTGACCTGGTCGTCGGTCTCGTCCCGGTACTCGATGCCGAGGTCGTAGTAGAGGAGCTCGACGTCGAGGTACGGCAGGATCAGCTTGTCCTTGATGAACTGCCAGATGATGCGCGTCATTTCGTCGCCATCCATCTCGACGACCGGGTTTGCTACTTTAATCTTGGCCAATTTTCGTTCTCCTTGAAGGGCTGAGTGGAGGGGAACGGCGCTGCCGCCCCAGGGGCGGTTTAGCTGGAGGCCAGCTGGCGCAGGACGTATTGCAGAATCCCGCCGTGCTTGTAGTAGTCGAGTTCGACCGGGGTATCGATACGGGCGACGACCTTGAAGCTGGTCGATTTGCCTTCGCCCTGGGCAGTGACGGTGAGTTCCACCTTCGTGCCGAGGCCGGAGGCAATGCCCGCGATCGAGAAGACTTCCTCGCCGGTCAGCATCAGGCTGTCGCGGTTCTGGCCGGGCAGGTACTGCAGCGGCAGGACGCCCATGCCGATGAGGTTGCTGCGATGGATGCGCTCGTAGCTCTCGGCGATGACCGCGCGAACGCCCTGTAGCGCCGGGCCCTTCGCCGCCCAGTCGCGCGAGGAGCCGGAGCCGTACTCCTTGCCGGCGAGGATGATCGTCGGGACGCCTTCCTCTTTGTAGCGCATCGCCGCATCGAAAATCGACATCTGCTCGTTGCTGGGCAGGTGGCGCGTGAGGTTGCCCTCGGTCCCCGGGAGGAGCTGGTTCTTCAGGCGAATGTTCGCGAACGTACCGCGCACCATCACCTCGTCGTGGCCGCGGCGCGAACCGTACGAGTTGAATTCGTCGCGCGGGACGCCGGCCTCTCGCAGGTAGATGCCGGCCGGGCTGTTCACGCTGATGTTGCCTGCGGGCGAGATGTGGTCCGTCGTGATCGAATCGCCGAGCAATGCGAGCACACGCGCGCCTTCGAGGTCGGTGACCGGCGCGGGCGTCATCGTCATACCGTCGAAATACGGCGGGTTCTTGATGTAGGTGGACCACTCGTCCCAGGCGAACAGGTCGCCGGTAGGGGTCGGCAGGTCGCGCCAGCGCTCTTCGCCTTCGAAGACGGCCGAGTACTTGCTGATGAACATCTCCGAGCGGAGCGACGATTGCATCGACGCTTCGACCTCGGCCTGGCTCGGCCAGATGTCCTTGAGGTAGACCGCCGCGCCATCCGAGCCGGTGCCGATGGGGTCCGCATACGGGTCCCAGTCCATCCGCCCGGCGAGCGCGTAGGCGACCACGAGCGGCGGCGAGGCGAGGTAGTTCGCCCGCGTATCCGGGTTCACGCGGCCTTCGAAGTTGCGGTTGCCGGAGAGCACGGCCGCCGCGACCAGGTCGTTGTCCTTGATTGCCGCCGTGATCTCTTCAGCGAGCGGGCCGGAGTTGCCGATGCAGGTCGTGCAGCCGTAGCCGACGAGGTTGAACCCGAGCGCGTCGAGGTAGGGCGTCACGCCAGCGGCATCGAGGTACTCGGTGACCACCTGGCTTCCGGGCGCGAGGCTCGTCTTCAC
This sequence comes from Tepidiformales bacterium, assembly GCA_038256595.1. Lineage (GTDB taxonomy): Bacteria > Chloroflexota > Dehalococcoidia > Tepidiformales > Tepidiformaceae > JBBSKE01. The sequence goes on from JBBSKE010000186.1 coordinate 1,671, forward strand.
CCAGGGGTGCGTCTTCAGCCCTTTTTCGACCGCTTTGCGCGCGAGCAAACCGGCGCCGAGCATGACTTCCGGGTTCGAAGTGTTCGTGCAACTCGTTATCGCGGCGATGACAACCGCGCCCTGCTTCAGTTCGTAGCCGTCGATCGTCACCGAGCGGTCGCGGTTCGCCGGGTCGGACATCTCGGCGAAGCTCGTCTCGAAGGAGGTGTGCGCCTCGCGGAGGTTGATCCGGTCCTGCGGGCGCTTCGGGCCAGCCATCGCTGGGACAACCTCGCCCATGTCGAGTTCGAGGGTCTCGCTGAACACCGGGTCCGGGGTGTCGTCAGTGCGGAACAGGCCCTGCGCCTTCGAATACGCCTCCACGAGCGCGACCAGTTCTGCCGGGCGGCCGGTGAAGCGCAGGTAGTTCAGCGTCTCGTCGTCAACCGGGAAGAAGCCCATGGTCGCGCCATATTCGGGCGCCATGTTCGCGATCGTCGCGCGGGCGGCGAGCGGCAGGGAGGTCAGGCCGGTGCCGAAGAATTCGACGAACTTCCCGACCACGCCTTTCGCGCGCAGCATCTGGGTGACGCGCAGCACGAGGTCCGTGCCAGTCGCGCCTTCGGGGAGCTTGCCCGTCAGGCGGAAACCGACGACTTCGGGGATGAGCATCGCGACCGGCTGGCCGAGCATGGCCGCCTCTGCTTCGATGCCGCCGACGCCCCAGCCGAGGATGCCGAGCCCGTTGATCATCGTCGTGTGCGAGTCCGTGCCGACCAGCGTGTCCGGGTAGGCGGTCGTCGTGCCATCTTCGGTCTTTTCGAAGACCACGCGGCCGAGATACTCGAGGTTCACCTGGTGGACGATGCCCGTGCCGGGAGGAACCACGCGGAAGTTCGAGAACGCCTGCTGGCCCCAGCGGAGGAACTGGTAGCGCTCCTTGTTGCGCTCGAATTCCTTTTCGACGTTGCTGGTGAACGATTCCGAGAGGCCGTACGAGTCGACCTGGACCGAGTGGTCGATGACGAGGTCGACCGGTTGCAGCGGATTGATCTTGCGGGGGTCGCCGCCGAGCCGGGTGATCGCTTCGCGCATCGAGGCGAGGTCGACCACCACCGGGACGCCGGTGAAGTCCTGTAGGAGCACGCGGGAGGGCGTGAAGCTGATCTCCTGGTCCATGCCGGAGTTCGGCGTCCAGTTTGCGAGCGCTTCAACATCCTCTTTGACAACGCCACGGCCGTCTTCGTAGCGAAGCAGGTTTTCGAGCAGGATCTTCATCGAGAACGGCAGCTGGCTGACGTTGGTGTAGCCGCCATCGACGAGCGCCTGGATGCGGTAGTAGTCGTAGGCCTTGTCGCCGACTTGCAGCGTTGAGTGTGAGCCGAAGCTATCTAGATTGGGCATGTTATACCTTCCACGGTGATTTTCCGGTAGGCGCCCGGGATGTTCGCCGCAAAAGGTGCGGCGATTCGGCGGGCAGGGCGAACAGGAGCGGGCAATCTGGAGAAGCGGCGAACGCGCAGGAAACAGGCAGCGGCGGCTCTTGCGAGTTGCGCAACCTGTAGATGAACGATGCCGGTGAATGTCACGTAGTTCTCCCGAGGACGCTCATGGATTCGGAACGGCATCGCTGCCGCTGAATGCATTTCCGCGTTACGGAGAAACAATGGGCGAACGAATACCCATTTCCCAAGCCTCCTTCTGGGGTGCTTGGGCCCTTGCCCGTGCCAGGCACGGGTGTGTTCGTCACTGCCGGTTCCCGCGACTTCCCACAGGTGGGACCGTTGGGCCCGGGTCCGGCGTCTTGGCGGACGAACCGGGCAAAGTATACCCCCTGCGCACAGGTTCGGGGCAAGCATGGCAACACAATCGCAAGAATTGACGAATTAGCGGCGCGGTACGTCCGAATTCGGTTTCGAGCGCGGCTTCACGGGCCAGTTCGTCGTCCCGGTCGGGCGCAACCGGTACACTTGCCGGTCGTCGGGTTCGAAGACCACCTTCGGCGGCGGCTGGAGAAGCGCGAGCAAGAACGCGGCAAATGCGAGCACTACAACCACGATGAGCGCGTCGCTATAGGTCAGCGCGGTGCCCTGGAACAGCGGATTGATCGCCTCGGTCGCCGTGGAACGCGCGCGCAGCAGTGCCCCCAATATCGCGACCGTAACCGCCCCGCCGAGGAAGAAGCTGAGGTTGAAGACGCCTGTCCCGATGCCGGCAGACTCCTCGGGCAACTGGTCGGTGGCCGCCTTAATCACGCCCGCGTTGATCATCCCGTAGCCGGAGGCGATAGCGACATAAAGCAGGGCGACGTTCCAGCTCGACCAGTCCACGCCCGCGAGGTGGAGCGTCAGCACGCCAGCGAAGAGCACCCAGGTGCCCCCGATGAGGAGCACGCGTTCGCCCATCCGGTGGACCAGTAGCCCGCCCGCCATCCCGAAGATTCCCAGCGCGATCGCCCCCGGGAGCAGGCGCATGCCGATTTCGAAGGTCGAAAGATCGTGATATTGGGAGAAAAGTAGCGGCAAGACCACGATCACCGCGAAGTGCGAGCCCTGGGCCGCGAACCCGACGACGGACATCCGCATGAACTTACCATTGCCCACCACTTTCGGCGGCAAGAACGGCGAGTCCGCGCGCCTCGTCCAGAAGAGCAGCGCAATCCAGAGCGGGATGGAGAACGCCAGCGCGGTCACTCCGAGCGAGTCGTCTACCTGCCGGGGGAGGCGGTTGAGGGCGATGACGTTGGCGGTCACCGCCAGCGCGAGGAGCACTGCGCCGGGCGTGTCGAACTTCTGCTTGCTGTCGCCTTCGAACCCGGGGAGGAACTTGGCCGCCAGGCCGAGGAGAATGCCACCAGCGACGCCGGTGAACACAAACGGCGCCTGCCAGCCACCGAAATCGGCCAGCACGCCCCCGATGATCGGCCCGAAGCCGAACCCAAGGCCGACCGCGACAATCGTGTAGCCCATCGCTGGGCCGCGCGTTTCGCTGCTCGTCGAGCGCATGATCGCGGCCATCGAGAGCGCCGGGATGGCCGCTCCGCCGAATCCCTGCATGGTTCGCATGAGAATCACCATCGCCAGGTTCGGGGAGGTGGCCACGCCCATCGAAGCCGCGGCGAAGATGGCGAGACCCAAAAGGTGCAACCGCCGGCTGCCGTGGATGTCCGCTAGCCGCCCGAAAATCACGGTCCCACAGGCGAACGGAATCAGGTACGCGGTTACCACCCAGCTCAGCTCGTCGGGCTCCGCGAGGAAGTCCAATTCCATCAGGGGCAGCACGATCGATGACATCGAAGCGTTCATCACGGAGACAAACACAGTCGCGGAGAGCACGATGAGCGTCAGGCGGCTAATGGGCTTTGGGGCTGCATTCATTTGGGGCTGCATTCATAAGGGTGTCATTGTCGTTTTCGACTGCGCGGGCAGCCCGCCACAGGGTCCCTCGTTACGGGGCTACCGTCGTGGCGAACGCGGCTCCTGCATCGTATGCTATCGAAGATGACGAAGTACTGGGTAGTGGTTGGCGGTCCGGAGATCTTCGCGAAAACCGCCGAGATGGGTTTCACCCGTCACGGGTTCAAGAGTACCCGCCGGCTGATGGTCCAGAAGATCCAGCCGGGCGACATGCTCGCCTTCTATGTGACCGGGAAGAAGCAGTTCGCAGCGCTCGCGAAAGTGACCAGCCCGGTCGCCGAAGAGCAGACGCGCATCTGGGAGAATTCGAAAAAACCGAGCGAAATGTACCCGTACCGCGCTTCGATTGAGCCGGTTGTGGTGCTCCCGGAGGGTTCCTGGCTCGAAGCGGAGCCGTATCACGAGCGCTTCACCTGGACGCAAAAGTGGCCGCGTGCCAACTGGACGCTCGCCTACCAGGGGAACCTCCACGAAGTTACCGAGGCCGATTTCGCGCTCCTCGAAGCCGACGCACGCCGCGCGCTGAAGCAGGCCACGCCCGCGTAACCGCCGTCCGTCTATTACTCTTCATCAAACTTCGTATTCGCTGCGATTGCGAGCGTAAAGAAGGACTGGTAGTATCGCGCCCGATAGTCGGGGGTGTGGGGATGTACCAGTTTCCAAAATGCCGGAAGTGTGACGAAGGGGATCTGGTGCCGTTTTCAGATTTTGGCAGCCAGGGTGCGCCAATCCATTTCAAGGCGTGGGTCTGCACGAACCCCGATTGCGGCTACAACATCAAGATCCGGAACGGCGAACTGTTCGTGGACGAGCCAATCAACGACGGCCAGTATCACATGGGAGCCGGCCGCCGGTAGCTGGCCACGCGCCAGCGCTCGCGAGGAAAATCGCGCCGCAGGGCAGGGTGAGCGGGCCTTTCGTATCTATCGCCCGGGTGTGGTAGCCTTCCAGCACGATGGCACAGGCAAATAAAGTCTACGAGCCCCTTCCGATGCTCTCTCTGACCAACGTCGAAGAAGAGCTGCAGCAGAACGTCCTCGTCACGAGCGTGGACCAGGTCCTCAACTGGGCACGGCGTTCGTCGCTCTGGCCAGCCATGTTCGGCCTGGCCTGCTGCGCCATGGAGATGATCGCCACGGTTATGCCGCGGTTCGACCTCGCACGCTTCGGCGCCGAGATTTTTCGCGCCTCCCCGCGCCAGGCGGACCTCCTCATCGTTCCCGGCACCGTCACCTGGAAGATGGCTCCCGCCATCCGTCGCGTGTGGCTGCAGATGCCGGAACCGAAGTGGGCCATCGCCATGGGCGGCTGCGCGATCATGGGCGGCCCGTTCGCCTATGCCTACAGCGTCACTCCCGGGGTCAACACTCTGCTCCCGGTCGATGTCTACGTTCCCGGCTGCCCACCGCGCCCGGAATCGCTCATCACCGGCCTGATGCTCCTCCAGGACAAGATCAAAAAGGACACCATCGGCAAGGAGTGGAAGCGGCGTGATGTCGAGCCGCAGTTCCATCGCTACCTGCCCGATGGCGACCCCATCCGCAAGGAACTCGAAACCCTCTGGCCGCCGTACGTGCAGTACGACAAGCCGTACCTCGAGAGCACCTTCCCGGTCTAATCCCAACGTCAACTGAGCATCCGGAGCCTGTTTACTGCAAGGCCACGATTCAGAGGAGGAATTCCCATGGCAAAAGCGAACTGGAGTGATGTAGTGGCCCTCGTTGGCCCAACGTTCGAACAGGGCCTCCAGCCCGACCGGCAGGACCTCGTGGACCTCGCCTACGCCGAAGACGCGAACGACGACGTCATCGACGCGCTCGACTCCCTCGGGCCGCGCCCAATCGTCTCGCTCGACAGCCTCAAAGAGCAGCTCACCAAGAACGACGTGCTCGCCTAGCATCTCGCCTTCCGAATGTGTCAGGAAATGAAGAACGGGGGCCATACAAATGGTCCCCGTTCTCTGCGTGTGCGGTGTTGGCTGCCGGGTTAGCGGCGCGGAGTTCCCTTACGCACTTCGGCGCCGGATTCGATCTTCGATGCGACTTCCTGCGGCATGACGCGGTTGCCCATGCTGTCTGTCAGGTCTTCCTTGATGGCCGCTTCCGTCATGTCCATCAGGGCAGACTTTTCGCCCTTGAGCTTCCGCTTCTTCGGCTCCGGCTTGTTGATTTCCGGGTGCTCGTTCGGAGCGCCGCTGGTCACGAGCTTCGAGACCTTCTTGCCGAGGTGGTAGAACTTGTTGTCGTCCGGGATGCGGCGCGGGTAGCCATCGCGGAACGTGAACGCGGCGAACGAGGTCGGCATGATGCGGCCGGCGTCCTTGTAGCACTCCGGGCACGGCATCGGC
>JBBSKE010000187.1:0-7375 GCA_038256595.1 Tepidiformales bacterium
CGGTGGGGTTCTCTTCGAGGAATTTTGTGCGAACGATGACGTGGGTGGTAACGAATCTACCGTCGGGCCAGAGCGTGCGCTCATCGAGGAATACTTTGCCGCCGGCCTGCTGGACGAGGCGCGTCGCCCATGGCTCAGGGACCCAGGCGGCATCGATTTCGCCCTTCTGAAACAGCGTCAGCGTATTGGCATTCTCTGTAGGAAGAACGGAGACGCTGCCACCCTGTTCCTTCGCCTTGAGGCCGTTCTCCTGTAGCCACGACCGGAGGGCAACGTCCTGCGTGTTGCCCAGTTGCGGCGTCGCGACCTTCTTATTCGCGAAGTCCTGCGCCGAAACGATGTTCGCCCCCGGCCGAACGATCAGCACTGCCCCGGCGCTCGTCGAGCCGGAGATGATGCGCAGCGCTTCACCGTTCGATTGGACAAAGCCGTTGATCGCGGGGTTCGGCCCGATGAATACGATGTCGAGTTCGCCAGCGAAGAGCGCCTCGATCGCAGCAGGGCCGGCGTTGAAGGTCTTGGTCTCCAATTTCACGCGCTCCCCAATTTCCTGCTGGATCGTCCCATCCTTCACACCGATGAGGGCGGGAGCGTGCGTAATGTTCGGAAAATAACCCAGCCTGAGGACAGACGGTTCCGCGCTGGCTGCCGGTGTGCCGTTGCCATCCGCCGAGTCCTCTTCCCCGCCACAGGCGAATGCTATGAGTCCCAGCACGACCAAGAAGAGTGAGGACCACTTTGTCGCTCGTGTCATTTGTCATTTCCTCCAAAAACAAAAAGGCCCCCGATATGTATCGGGGGCCTCCAGATGTCTGGTCAGCCGAAGCAGTGACTGGAACTCGAATTCTGCGACTAAAGCCGCTTCTTCTCGGTAGTTTCGATTTGGACCACCTTGCCGTCCTGGATAGAGAGATGCACACCGCCGTGCCGAACTCTCCGAATCGCCGCGAATACCTCACCCAGCACCTGCCGCTCGGCCGCGCTCATTTCGTCGGCTGACCCGGATAATTCGCGGGCCCAGCGGGAAGATGGACGGGGCGGTTCGGTATTCATGAGTAAGTTGGTAGACTTTATCAGGAATGCCAGTCGAGTCAATTCGTTACCCCGGAGGCGCACAAGCCGCGGCGCGGGCGCGGCTCGATTGAATCACATGACATCTGGATCTAAGCTCCCGGCCCGGGCGAATCCGCCTGCCTAGTCGGTGTTGCCCTTGTCGGCGCCGGTGATCTCGGCCATGAGAGCGAGACCGCGCGGGTCCTTCGTGCCGACCTTCATCGTGCGCACGTTGGCGTCTTCGTAGACGCGGAAGCGCTCGCGGATGCGGGCGGGCGGGCCGATGAGCGCCATTTCGTCGGCCAATTCGTCCGGCACCGCGGCGGCGGCTTCGTCCTTATGGCCCGCAAGGTAGAGCTCCTGGATGCGAGCGGCGGCGTCGCCGTAGCCGTACTTCACCGCGACATCGTTGTAGAAGTTCTTGCCGCGCGCGCCCATGCCACCGACGTAGAGCGCGATGCCCGGCTTCGTCGCCTTGAGGCCCTCTTCGACATCGTTGGTCACATTCACGGAGACGCTGGCGGCGATTTCGATGTCGCGCCAGTTGCGCCCGGCACGCTTTGCGCCAGCTTCGAGCGAGGGCTGGAAGACGTCCATCTTGTAGGGCGAGAACCAGGCCGGGAGCCAGCCGTCAGCGATTTCGCCGGTCAGCTCGATATTCTTCGGGCCGAGGGTCGCGAGGTAAATCGGCAGGTCGCGGCCGTGGAGGATGGACTTCAGCGGCTTGCCGAGGCCGGTCGCGCCTTCGCCCATATAGGGCAGCTGGTACTCCTTGCCCTGGTAGGAAACTGGCTCTTCGCGCTTCCAGATGGCCCGGAGGATGGCGACGTACTCGCGGATGCGACGGCCGGGGACACCATAAGGCACGCCGTGCCAGCCTTCGACCACCTGCGGGCCGGAGAGCCCAAGCCCGACGAGCATGCGGCCGCCGGAGAGGGCGTCGAGCGTCGAGGTAGTCATCGCGGCCATCGCCGGGGTGCGCCCGGGGATCTGCATGATCGAGGTGCCGAGCTTGATCTTCGTAGTGAGCGCGGCGATGTAGGCGAGCGGCGTGATGGCGTCGGAGCCGTAGGATTCTGCGGTCCAGACGGAGTCGTAGCCCATCTTTTCCGCTTCGAGGACGGTCTCGATGGGCAGCCCCATCTTCGCGCCAGAATAGCCGAGGCTGATTGCCAGCTTCATATTCGCCACACTCCAGTATCGTTCTGAGGACACTCTACGGCGCGCTGCGGCTGGATGCGAATGGAGTTCGCTAGTGACTCACATCGCCATATTCGTCGCGCTTTTCGATCTCCACCGGCCAGGTCATTCCCGCTTTGACGACGTGGTACCCCGTGTGCGCCATCACGATGTCGCTGTCGATGACGCTTCCATCGGCAGCGCACGCCTCGTACTGGACGATCACGCTGCCGCCCTGGAGGAAGTCGTCGTCGTCGCGCATTTGCAGCCAGCCGAGTGCCTCGCGCACCGGGCCATCGGCTTTCACCTGCTGCACTCCCGCGCTCGCGACCACCGAGAGGAAGAGCAACCGCGGCTCGTGCTCCGCGTCGGGCTTCAGGTGGCCCTGGAGGGCGGCGCCCGCGAGAATCGCCGACGGTTTCCCATCGGTCGGGTAGGCCTGTTCGACGAGCCGGTCAGTGATGGCTTTGACCGCAGCGGCGCGCGCCCGAATTGGGTCACTATCCTTCAGGGCGGCCTTCGCGATGAGCCGTGCGAGCGTGGTCTGCCGCTCCAGCAGCGTGCGCACGAGCAGTTCGACATCGACCTCGCCGCCGCCAGCGAACATCTTCCTGGGGTCGATGACGGTGATGCCGCGCTCGCTGAGTCCCTTGGCGACGAAGAGCGTGAGCGCCTCGGCCGACACGCCGACCTCGACCTGGCGGAACTCATCCTTCGTGACGAAATGCGCCGCCACTTTGCCGATGCCGGTCAGGAGAGCGTCGGCAGAAGTTAGCCCGGCGAGGATGGCACCCACGCCGATGGACTTCGTGGTTAGCCCCCCGTCTTTCAATTCGCGGGCGGCGATGACGGCCTCAAGGTCCTTAATCATGCCATCGAGGAGCGCCCTCATGGCCGCACATTGGCCCGTGAATTGGCGATATTGGCGAATCAGATCTCGATCTGCGGCCTGGAGAAGGATGATCTGGACCTTCGGGTCATCGTCCACGACGCGGTCCATGATGCGGTCGATAATGGTGGTTGCGGCGGAGCGAAGGGCCTCGTGGGTGTACAGCGCAGCTTCGATCGATAGCGTCTTATCGACCGAGAGAGGCGTAGGCGTGGGCGCTGCAGCAGCTTCGACAGGCTTCTTGGCCGCAGTCTCGGCCGGCTTCGGCGCTTCGGCCGCTGCGCCCTTCGTAGAATCGACTTCCGGCATGATAGCCATCCTGATTCAATGGATGGCGGAGTATCGCAATCCCAGCGGCCGCCCGCAAGCGTATTCGCAGCGCAATCTCCTGGAGCGATGAGCGTTCGCCGTTAGCGCTTGTACTTCGCGACGAGTTCGCCCTCGCCGATGATGTGGCCTTCCATCGCCTTCAGAATCTCGTCGCGGGTTGCGCCGCCCTTGAGAGGGAGCGTCGTGTTCAGGGCGTAGGTGACGAAGCGGTAGGTGTGCTCTTTCCCGTCTCCCGGGCAGGGCGCGAGGTAGGAGACCTTGCCATCGGCGTTCTTGCCCTGCTGGATCGGCCCGGCGCCGAGTTGTTCGCCCTCGGGGATGTTCGCCGCCAGGAAGGTCGCGACGGGCGGGACGTTAAAGAGCACCCAGTGGCCGCGTCGTTCTTCATCGGCGCCAGTGTCTTCGAGCATAACCACCCAGGAGCGCGTCCCAGGCGGCGTCTGGTCCCACGAGAGCTGGGGCGAGCCGCCGGCGCCGTCGCAGGTGTAGGTCGAAGGGAGGGCGCGCCCGCCGCCGAATTCGGGACTCTCGACAGTGAGCTTCACGCGTTTCGGGCCGCTGCTCGGCGCCGAGGTCGTGACGGTGCGCTCGACGACGAGTTTGCGCAGGTTCCCGTCATCGTCGACGGCGTACATTTCGCCAGCGTTATCCTCGCCAAAAGAGGTCACGGAATCGACGCCTTCGAGGAGTACGCTGATCGAAAACGTGCCATTCTCCCCCCTGATCAGCGACCAGACTGTGCCGCTGCAGTAGTCGGCGTAGAGGTACATGCCCGCGATTTCGGGGTATTCGGCGCCGCGGTAGGCGTAGCCGCCGGTGACTGAGCAGCCCTTGCCGTGGTCGTAGGTTGCGACGGGCGCGACGGAGCTGGTCTTGTCGCACCCCGAATCGGCGTAGCATTCGGCGCCCTCGACGATGTTCCAGCCGTAGTTTTCGCCGCCCTTGCTGTCCGCAGGCTGGAAATTGACCTCTTCGAACTTGTTCTGGCCGACGTCGGCGATGAAGAGGTCGCCGGTTTCGCGGTCGAAGGAGAAGCGCCAGGGATTTCGGAGGCCGTACGCCCAGACTTCGGCCGCGCCGCCGCCGTTGGCGAACGGGTTCGAAGCCGGGATGCCGTATTTCGCGCCGGCCGGAACTTCATCGACGTCGAGGCGCAGCATCTTGCCGAGCAGCGCCTCTGTGTTCTGGCCGTTCTTGCGCGGGTCGCCGGACTGGCCGCCATCGCCGGTGCCGAAATAGAGGTAGCCATCGGGCCCGAAGGCGAGCATGCCGCCGTTGTGGTTGCCTGCGAAGTCGGGAATCGCGAGGAGGATCTTGCCGGTTGAAGGGTCCGCCAGGTCGGCGTTGCCGGCCGAGACGCGGTACTCGGAGACGGTGTTGTCGCCGGCGCCAGCCGTGATGCCCGTGTAGGCGATGAAGAACCGGCCGTTCGTTTCGAATTCCGGGTGGAACGCCATGCCGAGGAGGCCCTGCTCGTTGCCGCTCGTGGCCACGAGGCTCGTAACATCGAGGAACGGCATCGGCACGATCGCGCCGTCCTTAACGATGCGCACCAGGCCGCCTTTTTCGACCACGAAGAGGCGTTCGTCGCCCGCGACCCCGTTCCCTGTGACGAACGTTGGCCGCTTGAAGCCCGAGAGGATCGGTTCGAACGAGAAATCGAGCGTCACCGACTGCGAGCCGGGGGAGCCGCCATTCACGCCGCCGTTCGTTCCGGAACTGCCCGGGACGGTGCTCGTGGGTGTGCTGTCGCTGTTTCCGCCGGTGCAGGCTGTGGCGAGTGCCAGGACCGCAAGGATCGGCAGAACTATCGCGGCGCGCAGAGTCATCGCATCTCCGGGAGGGGGATTTGCCATCCAGTGTCGCGCGGGAGCCGGTAAGGCGCCGACAAGCGAGCGAACTCGCCGTCGACGCCGCGCGGACCTGGTTCGAACGGTTAGCGGGCGGCCGCTGGCTGGCGGAGGGCTTCCATCAGGGTCGCCGCCGTGACCACGCCGTGTTCGAGGAAGTCGCTCAGCATCACGATGAACGGCTGCGGGTCCTCCTGGTGGACGCCGTGACCAATGCGGCTGAAGACGTGGAGGGTCGCATTCGGGAGGCGCTGGAAGTCGCGCAGGTTCGCGAGCAGCAGGCTATCGGCGGCACCGGCAACCACGAGCGTGGGTACCGTCATCGACGCAAGCGCATCGCCGCGGCGAGACGTCACGAGCGCGTCCCAGGAGTCGTCATAGTGGCCCTGCGACACCGAGAGGGCGCGGTCGGTCGCGGCGGCAACGCGGTCATATTCGGGCCGCGGCGCGGTGAGCATGCGCTCGGAGATCATCTGGGTGCGATTCTTGGTCATGTAGAGTTCGCGGCCGTGGGCGCGGCCAGCCAAAGCCGCCGCACTCGTCTGGTCGATGCCATCGGCCGGCGCGGGCGCAACGAGCACGAGTTTCGTGAGGCGATCGGCGTAGCGAATGCCGAGTTCCATGCCCATGACGCCGCCCATGCTGTGTCCGACGTAGGTGAACTTGTCGATACCGAGGAAGTCGGCCATACCGATGACATCGTCGGCGTACTGCTCGATGGAGTAGCCGTCGGCGGTGTGCTCGCTGTCGCCGGCGCCGCGGCAATCCATGATGACCGTTCGGTAGCCGGCGCTCGCCATGGCGGGGGCAACGACTTCCCAGCTGTCGTGGGAGCCGGTGTAGCCGTGGTGGAAGATGATGGCCGGGCCGCTGCCGCCAGAATCCTCGTAGAAAAGGGATGCTCCGTTGATATTCGCGTGCGCCATGAGTGCGCCTCCGGGGTGGTTGGTGCGGCGGATTCTACAGTGTTGCGGGCCGCGGCGTGGTGTTTGGCGGCACAGTAGATTTCTGTTGGGAACGGTCGTTAGTATTGCGAGGAAAGATGGCGACGATACGGTAGTCTGGAGTGACTCTACATGACTCGACAGGTCCCGCTGCGAAACATTTCTCACTTTATCGCGTTCACGGCGCTCCTGATGTTGTCGCTCGCAGGCGTCTTGTCCGGCTCTGGACGAGCCGCCATCGCCTCCAGGACGTTTGCCGATGACGTTGCCTGTCGCGGGGATGCCGCGATCCGCGACCCCTGGCCCGAGTTCGTCGCGCCGGGCCTGTACGTCGGCCCGGTTGGCTTCGTGGCTGCGCAGCTTTCCGCTCCGTGGACTGCCGAATATCCTTACCGCAAGCTACTGTTGGTTGTGGATGCGCAACCGGGTGAGCGGCTACGCATAGAAGGCTACGACAGGGATGGGCGACGTCTGCGCTTCTCTCACGGGTCGGAGGACGGCCGAACGGTGGAGTTGGTCGACATCCAGGTACCGGATCGAAACCACCCGGACGGTTTCCCTCAGGACCTTCCCGGTGTCATCGAATTTCCCGGGCCGGGTTGTTTCTACGCCTGGATCGCCATCAACGACGAGGCATTCGGACCGATAGGCATAGAGGTCACCTGAGAGAGGCAAGCCAGAATAGCCACAGAGGGATTGTGAATGAACGCCACATCTTCCGTCGAACCGAAGACCTGAGCGGACCGCATTCGCCAGCAACCTGGCGGTGTCATTGTGAAGGTCATCCAGCCGCCGCACCCGGTGAAGCAGGCTCCGAGCTAACACCTACCATTGAGGACACGGCTCGATCAGGCTGATCCTCGCTCGAAGCCGTAGTCATTACCCACAAAACGAATCCGCGGCCACGGATCAACTCCGTGGCCGCGATGGGTATTCGGTCTGTTTGGTCGGACCAGTTCCCTTACACGTCGAGGTTTTTCACCTGGGCGGCGTGGGCCTGGATGAACTTTCGGCGGTGGCTCACTTCTTCGCCCATGAGCTCGTAAAAGACGATGTCGGCGGCGGCCGCGTCGTCCACGCCGACCTGCAGGAGGGTGCGGTTCTCGACCTTCATCGTGGTCTCCCAGAGC
>JBBSKE010000188.1:0-7350 GCA_038256595.1 Tepidiformales bacterium
CGGAGTTTCTCGCGCTGTTGCTGGCGAAGGGGCGGCTGTTCGAAGTTCGGCTCGTGCCGCGCACCCCGGCAAGCTTCCGGAGCCCGGAAGAGATCCTGGCGAACGCCCGGCGGCAGACCTGGGTCAAAGTGGGCAGCGAGAAGGACCGGCGGCTGCAGGAGTATCTCGACGCCAACATCACCGAGCGCGATGGTCGCTACTCGCTCTCCTGGGAGCCGGGGACGCTCGCCATCGTCACCTGGTCGCCGCGGTAGGTCTCTGGGTTCCGACAGCGCCGCGCCTGTTCGGGCGGATTCTGGTAGAGTTCCGCCCCGTGGCAGGAGGTGCCCCCGATGCGCATCAGCGACTCCGTGCGAGCCGTCCAGGTTCCAGACGACAACCCCATGCACCCGTTGTTTACATCTATCTACATCGTTGGAAATGGCCAGGTGTTGACCGTCGATTCCGGCGAAGAGATGGAACGCTACCAGTGGATGCTGCGCGGCTACCTCGCTGCGACCGAACGGGCCGAGATCGGGCTGGCGGGCATCACCCACCATCATTCGGACCACAGCGGCAACCTCAAGTGGATTCGCAACGAACTCAAGGCGGATATTCTCGTGGCGAAGAATGCAGTGCCGCTGCTCAAAGGAAAGCTGCCCTCGAAAGGCGTCGACTACCTGCGCGAAGGCAAGGCGATCGACCTCGACGGCGTCCACGTGCAGGTGCTCGAAACGCCCGGCCACTCGGTCGATTCGATCTGCTACTACATCGAAGAAGAGGGCGTGCTGTTCTCTGGCGACACCCTGCTCGGCAGTTCGACCACGACCGTGCACGATCTCGGCCAGTACCGGAAGTCGCTCGCCAGGCTGCTGGAGCTGCCGAACCTGAAGGTCATCTGCCCGGGGCACGGCGCGATCGTCAACGACCCCCGCGAACGGCTGCAGATGTACCTGAACCACCGCCAGATGCGCGAGAACCAGATTCTCGAGGCACTCGAAGGCGGCGGCGCGATGACAAGCTGGGACATCATGCTCAAGCTCTACCCGGAGCTCGACAAGCGGCTGCGGCGGGCGGCTGAGAACAATGTGAAGGTCCACCTCCGGCAACTCGAAAGCGAAGGCCGAATCCGCACCTACGAGGGCAAACCGAAGCGGCCAAACGCGAAGAAGGAAGCTGAGGCTGTCGAGCACGTGAAGGCGCGGCAGGCAGTCCTCAAGCAGGCGAAGAAGATCGAGACCGAAGACCGGCGCGCGCTCATCCGCCAGCAGGAGAACCCGGCCTCAAGCCAGTGGTCGGTGCCGCCGCGCTACGAACTCGAAGGCACTGCCCGGGACGCGACGCCGTAGCGTGGTCGCGAGCCGTCCGGGCTGACCGCGACCGAATACGTCGTGCTCGAGCCCGGACCCTGCGCTATCGACGCCAGAGGCCCTGGAAGCGCTTGCTCAAGAGATCCTGGATGTTCGGCGGGACATCCTCGAAGAGCGTGGCGGCGTGCCTTTGGATGTCGATGCTATTCGCGAGAAGTGCGGGCTGACCGTGGCACGCGCTTCGCTGTCCAACACGAAGAATTCATCACGCCTGGAAACTCCTACCCCGCAGAGAGAACCACCGAATCGCGATTCCAGACCCATTCTCCAATCCGAGCGAAACCGGTACGATAGTTCCGTGAGTTATTCGATTGTCCGTTCTGCCACGGGTGGGCCTGACATCCTCGTCCAGGATCCCGACCCGAAGCTGCTTACCCGGGAAGCTCGAGCGGATCTGGTTCGACGTGCGCGAAAAGTGCGCGAAGAGATTCTTCGGCGTAGGAATGGCGAACCGATCGATGTTGAAGACGCACTGGAAGAGATGCGTTCGGAACGCGGCTTCCGCTGAGTGGACACGGGCCGCTGTAGACCCGGGAGTCGGTCTTGCCTCGCATAGTCCCTAACACGAGCTTTCTTGTGCGCGCGCTTGTGCCATCGCAACAGTCCGGAGCGGTGATCGCGGCGTTCGAAACCGCTTCGTTCGACGCTGAATACGAGTGGTTCGTCCCCAGCAGCGTGTTCCTGGAGTTCCCGTCGATACTGCGGAAGTTCACCAACCAGAGGCGGATTGACGCGGCCGAAGCAAACGACCTGCTTATGATCGTCCAAGACTTACCGGGTCGGCGTTACGGCACGACCCCAGAACTGGTGCAGCGCGCCTGGGACATTGCGACCCGAGCCCAGCAATCCGACATCTTTGACTCGTTCGGATTGGCTGTCGCCGAGGAAGTCGATGCCGAATTCTGGACATCCGACCTGCGCTTCGCGAATGCGACTGCCAACTTCGCCGCCGACCGGGTAAAGTACTTCTCCTGACCCGGAGGCCCGCATGCCACGTATGTCCCCCGACGACCTCGCCGAATACCTGCATGAGCCTCATGTCGGCGTGATCGCTTCGCTCAAGCGCGATGGTTCGCCCTACACCGTCCCGGTCTGGTGGTTATGGCAACCTGACCCGAGCGCGCCAACCTATCCTAGCGGGCCGCTGACCTATCCCGGCGGCGACCTCTGGCTCGTCGGCACCACGAACCGCGTCTGGTGTAAGCAGCTGATGCACGACGGCCGCGCCTCGCTCTGCATCGAATCCGGCGTGCCATTCACGGGCCACGTCGAGTTCGATGGCGTCTGCGAAACGCTCACATTGCCCGACTTCGACATCTGGCCGATGTGCCGCCGGCTGGCCGAAAAGTACGTTGGGCGGCGCGACCGTGCGAACAAAGACGCCGTCGAAAAGTTCTACGCGAACATGCTGACGGAGCCGCGGTTGCTCTTCCGCATGCGCCCGAACGTCATCCGCGCTATCGATATGCGCGTCTATCGAGGCAAACGCGCCGACCGGGAGTACCAGTCACGCGTCGTCGCGCACTAACGACAAAGGTGTCCGGTTTGACAGCCCCACCGGCGTCGATACGATCCATCTTCAGGCGCCGCGGTTCTCGATGAACCGTTCGCGCACATAGGAGCATTACCCGATGGGTCACATCGTTCGCCGTCGCCTCGCCGTCAGTGTCCAGCCCGTTCCGAAGCAGGATGCGGAGGCGCGGAAGCAGAATTTCGACGAAACCTACATCGGTTTCGATATCAACGCCGCCAAGATCGAAGCATCCCGCTGCATCCAGTGCCCGAGCGCACCCTGCCAGGAAGCCTGCCCGGTGCACAACGACATCCCCGGCGCGTTCGCTTTCCTCGAAGTGGGCGACATTCTCGCCGCTGCGGACAAGTTCCGCGAAACCAGCAACCTCCCCGAGATGTGCGGCCGCCTCTGCCCGCAGGAGAAGCTCTGCGAGGGCGCATGCGTCGTCGGCTTCGCGATTCGCCCGGACGGCAAGTCCGAGCCAGCGGTGACCATCGGCAAGCTCGAGGCGTTCTGCACGGACTTCCAGCGGAACGAACTCTCAGGCTACCCGATGCCACGCTACCTCCCGGAACCGACCGGCCGCAGGATCGGCATCATCGGCAGCGGCCCGGCCGGCCTCGCGGTGGGCGAAATTCTCGCCCTCAAGGGCCACGCGATCACGATCTACGAATTCTGGCCCGAACCGGGTGGCGTGCTGGTCTACGGCATCCCGAACTTCAAGATGCGCAAGGACATCGTCGACGATTATGTCGGGTACTTGAAGGCGCTCGGCGTCGAATTCCTCTGCAACACCTACGTCGGCAAAGACATCACCGTCGACGAAATGCTGGACGGGATGTACGACGCGGTCTTTATCGGCACCGGCGCTGGCGTTGGCAACGCCATGGAACTCGAAGGCGAAGAGCTCGAGGGCGTCCACAGTGCGACCGACTTCCTCGTTCGCGGCAACCTGAAGCTGGACCAGCTCCCGGAACACCTGCGCACGCCACTCCCGGAGCTGCACAACGTCGTCGTGGTCGGCGGCGGCGATACCTCCATGGACTGCGTGCGAACCGCTGTCCGCCTCGGCGCGGAGAAGGTGACGCTGGTTTATCGCCGCACCGAAGCCGAAATGCTCGGCCGCGGGGAGGAGCGCAAGAACGCGCGCGAAGAGGGCGTCGATTTCGCGATGCTCACGCTGCCAACCCGGATCATCGGCGAGAACGGCAAAGTCGTAGCAGTCGAGCTCCAGAAGATGGAACTGGGCGAGCCAGACTCCAGCGGCCGCCGCTCACCCAAACCGATCGCTGGCAGTGAGTACATCATCCCGGCCGACGCGGTCGCGATTGCTATCGGCTATGGAGCCGACCCGGTCGTCCCGAAGACGACAGCGGGCCTCACAGCGGACCGCAAATCGCTGATCAAGGTGGACCAGGGCGGGCGAACCTCGCGACCCGGCGTGTTCGCCGGCGGCGACAATGTGAACGGCGCCGACCTGGTGGTCACTGCCCTCGCGGACGGCCGCCGGGCCGCAGACGCGATGGATGCGTACGTCTCGTCCCTGCCGATGCGCAAGCGGTAGTCGCTCCAGATATCTCGCTGCGATGACGCCTACGACGGATGCGATACCGTCGCAGATTCGCGCGAGATCTGTCTTGTTAAGAATCTGCCAAAGGGGTACGGTTCGCGCCATCCCCTCCAGGAGCCAACACCGTGGCAGATGTGATCAAGGAATTTAAGGACTTCGTCCTTCGCGGCAACATCGTCGAACTGGCGGTCGCCTTTGTCATTGGCGTCGCATTCGCCGCAGTCGTGACTGCGCTTGTCACTGGCATCGTTACCCCGCTCATTGCGATGCTCGTTGGCGAGAACAGCCTGTCCTCCCTCTCCTTCGAAATCAACGAGGCCGAGTTCCTGTATGGCGCTGTCCTGAACCAGATTATCGTGTTCGTGGCGACTGCGGCCGTGGTTTTCTTCCTCGTGGTCAAGCCAATGAACCTGATCCTCGCTCGCCGCAAGCAGGAAGAGGCGACGCCTCCGCCGGCTCCGGAGCTGAGCCCCGAAGCCAAGCGCTTCCTTGAAGAGATGACGGCCGCCCTGCAGCGTCTGTCCTAGCGAGCTCTAGTCGCGGACGGAATGACGCGGGCGGCGCGCTGAGTGCGGCGCGCTATGTCGCGTTCTCCTCGTCGTAAGGTGCCGTGCCGTGGAACGATCTGTTGTGAGGCCTGGCTGCCAGGTCTAGAGTGAAGCGATGAACAGCGATACGGAGCGCAGGGCAGCACTGAGGCCAGTGGCCATCTCCGCCGCTGGCGTCGCCTGTGCGTTCGGACTCGGCGCGTTGGCGGTCACGGTTTATTCCCTGCTCTTCGCATGGACAGCAGCGCTATTCGTATTGCCGATCATGATCGGGATCGTCGCCGGGCTCGCTGGTCTGCGTTCTCTTGCTGCGGCTGGCCTGACGCTGCTCGCGATCGTCGCGTTCGTTGGCGGTTTCGTCCTATTCGAACCGGGAGACAACGGGAGCGGCGGAGACGGCGCGATCGAACTATGGCTAGAGATAGCCATCCTCGCAATTCCCGTGCTGGTGATTCTCGCGTTTTCGATGACGGCCTACCTCGGCGCGCGCGCTTTTCGTAGTGCCCGGCACATGGCGCTATAGCGTTCGCCCGGCCGCCATTACCCTAGTCGCACATGGGAAATCGCAGCCTGCTCGTCATCGTCATGGCGGTCGTCTTTTCGGCGATCGCGGAATTCGTTGTCAACGCCATCGACTCCGTGCCGCTCGCCTGGGCGATGCTCCTCGTCCTGCCTGTTGCCGCCGGCTCATTCGCGGGCTGGATGGGCGTCCCGGGGCGCGCAGGGTGCCTCGTGGTCGTGCTCTCCATCACCGCATTCTTCGTGACGGGAGCGCTCATCGCCTCCGGCGCTCGCAGCGCCTCCGCCCTCGAGGAGACCATCAGTTACGTCGTCCTCGGCGTCATCATGACCATCTTCGGGTTCGTTTCGTATCTCGTCATCCGCAACGCGACGAACGCGCCCGAGGCAGCAGAAATCGACTAGCCAGCGGTTCGCCCACGCTGTTGTGAGGCACAAGCGATGGGCCTATCCTCCCCCAATCGGGAGGCTTCTCATGACATACCTGCGACCCAACATCTTCGAACGCAAAGTCTTCGGCCCACTGGCGATGAAGCTCGGCATCGGCGGCTCCTCGACCCTGGTCATTCGCGGCCAGAAGAGCGGGCTGCCGCGGAAGGCGCCCGTGATCGCGGTCGAATCGGCGGGCAAGAAGCATCTCGTTTCGACCCGCGGGGATGCCGCCTGGGTGCGCAATCTGCACGCTGCCGGTGGGCGTGGTGACCTTGTGACGAAAGGGAAGACGTTCTCGTTCATGGCCACCGAAGTGCCCATCGAAGAGCGCGGCCCGGTGATCGACGCATATAGAAAAGTGGCCGGCAAGACCGTGGAGCGCTACTGGAAAGCACTCCCCGACCCTGCCGACCACCCGGTGTTTCGGCTCGACCCGTCCTAAGAACTACGGGACGACGACGTCGAAGCGGAGGAACGGATTGGCGGCCTCATCGCCGACGCTCACGTTCGAATTGAAAACCTGGCCATTGACGCGGATTGCGATGTCTGCGCCCACCTGGTTCGCACAGCCGGTGAGTCCGCCAGCGTACGTGATTTTGTAGCCACTCTGGCCGTTTTCGACGACGCTCCGTGTGGCCGGGCCAACTTTGCCGTCGAAGACGATCTGCACGATCGTGCCGGCGGGTGCCGTCTGACCGTTGATCGTAATGAACCCGAAGACCGAGTTCGGAGGCGTCGGCGGTGCGCCGCTACCAGTCGAGCCGGGGCAGTAGGACGGGTCCGGCGCGGGAAGGCCGCCGTTCCCCGGGAAGGTCACTCCATCTGAGGCGACCATGGGAACGAACAAGCGATACGGCTTGGGTTCGCCCTGTGCGGATGCCCCGAAAGACATGACAGCGATGCCTGCGGCGAATGCCAGCAGGGTCACCAGGATTGTTCTGAAAGCTAAGGTCACGCGGTCCTCCGTCGATTCACTTGGGGCATGCACAGTGTGTCGCGATGGGGTGGGCATCGTCCAGTTGGCCCCTTACCGGGTCCTTTCTGTTTCGAGCTATTCGCCGCGCAAATCGCGTGGCCCGGGTGGTGACGGCGAAGGTTCGCACTGTGCTAGGATCTTGGTAGCTCGCCTTTCCAGGAGTCCTTCATTGGCTACAAAAGATCCCCGCGAACCGTTCACCCGCATCACCGTCCAGGAAGCAAAAGAGATGCTCGATGGTGGCGACGCCGTCATGGTGGATGTTCGAAATCCCGACGAATACGTCGAAGTGCATGCGAAAGGCGTCCGGCTCATCCCGGTCAACAACGTCATGAACGAAGTGAAGCAGATTCGCACCTACGCCGGCGAAAAGCCGCAGGTGCTCTTCATCTGCAAGTCCGGCCAGCGCAGCGCACTCGCGGCCGAATACGCGACGGCAGCCG
>JBBSKE010000189.1:0-7302 GCA_038256595.1 Tepidiformales bacterium
GCGTTCTGGCTGTACTGGATGGTTCCGCGGCGGAAGAGGGCGAAGTCGTTCGGCTTGCCGATGGCCACCGGCCAGAGAATTGACATGTAGAGGTCTTCGAGCGTCTGGAGGCGGCCCCTGTATGGCGCGAGGTAGCGTTCGACCCAGGTCAGCTGCTCGACCGCGGACATTTGGGCGAGCGCTTCGACGGTCGTGCCCAGCGAGCGGGCGGTGGCGGGCATGAACTGGATGAGGCCGGTCGCGCCGCTCCACTGGTTGCGCACGCTGGCGGTGAAGGCGCGGCCGGTCTCGAAGGCCATGGCCGCCATGAGGTAATCGGCCTCGCACACGAGATTGGTTGCGATTTCGCGCACTCGAACGCAGAATTCCGGGCTGACCTTCGCCCCCCAGGCAAGTTTGCCGCCGCCGGATATCGGCTCCTCGTCCGCAACCTTCGTGACGAAGGCGGCGCTCACCCAGCCGGTCGTGCCAGAGGACGCGGTGACGTTGCGCCAGTCATCGCCGTCGGTATCGGTGGCTGATTCGCCCGTTTCGATGAGGAGGTCGCCTACGCGCAGGACCTCGAGGATGGCGTGCTGGGTGCCCGGGCCGGTGCGAAGGTTCAGCGCGTCAGTCGAGACCCGGTACTGCAAAGGAGCCGGCGGTTCGATCGCGGTGACGAAACCGGCATGGACCCAACCCTCGGCGGCGGTTTCGGTTCGCACGTTCAGCCAGGTGCTGCCATCAGCGCGCTGATGTGGCCCCGCACCGATGTCCGACAGGATTTCGCCTTCGAGCAGGACGCCGATGATAGCGCCACCCGTTCCCGGGGCGGCTCGCAGGTTGAGGGCATCGGTCGAGACGCGATACTGGCTGGTCATCACCTTCCTCCGAAAGAATCGAGGGCGAGGGCAGTCTACCGCGCGCGTCAATGGTTCGAACCGCGAAATTCGGCGCAATCTGGACGGAGAGGGAAGGGCTTCGAAACCGATGTTGGATCGAAACCTCGTCGCAATACTCGCTGCCTACCGTGACTTTCGGGCACACTCTGCCCGATCTCACTTCGTCCCGCGCGGTATTGCTGCAAATATCGCGATATATGGAAAGGAATTCCCGTTTTGACCTCCGATTTCATGGAGCTGACCGTCGACGGCATTCATCGCGGCTTCGCCGATGGCACGTTGACGTGCGTCGCGCTCGTCCAGGGCTATATCGACCGCATCGCGGCCTATGATCGGCAGGGGCCGGCGCTCAGCGCGGTCATCACCGTCAACCCGAACGCGCTCGCGGTGGCCGCCGAAAAGGATGCCGAATACGCGGCGAACCCGGGCGCAGTTGGCCCGCTGCACGGCATCCCGGTGCTGGCCAAGGACAACTACAGCACGGTCGATATCGCGACGACGAACGGCGCCTGGGCGTTCGAACACGCCGTGGCCCTACGCGACGCCACCATTATCAAAAAGCTCAAAGATGCGGGCGCGATCATCCTCGCCAAGGTCAATCTCGGCGAGCTGGCGATGAGCCCGGTGACCGGCAGCGCCCTCGGCGGGCAGTGCAAGAACCCATATGACCTCACGCGAACGCCCGGCGGCTCAAGCGGCGGCACGGGAGCCGGGCTCGCCGCCAACTTCGGTGTCCTCGGCACTGGTTCGGATACCGGGCAGTCCAGCCGCTCGCCCGCTTCGGCGAACAACTGCGTTGCCCTGCGCCCGACGCGCGGGCTCATCAGCCGGGTCGGGATCGGACCGGGCATGCGCACGCAGGATGAGGGCGGGCCGCTCGCGCGCACCATCACCGACCTCGCGAAGTTCACCGACGTCATTGCCGGCTTCGACCCGCTCGACCCGGTGACCGCGTTCGGCGAATATCAGCGGCCGGAAACGTACACGGCATTCCTCGATGCGAATGGCATGAAGGGCGCGCGCCTCGGGCTGCTGAAGGAAGTCGTCGGCAGCGAAGAGCGGCACGCCGAGGTCAACGCCGTCTTGAAGCAGAGCATCGCGCTCATGGAGTCGCTCGGCGCGACGGTCGTGGAGATCTCGATCCCGGACCTCGACGAACTGGTGGACGACATCGCGATCACGAAGTGGGAGTTCCGGGCGGCGTTCGAGAAGTACCTCACCGAGTTCGCACCGGGGAGTGTCCGCGTCAAGAATACCGACGAATTCTTCGAAACCGGCAAAGAGCACTTTCACCCGACGATGGGATTCGGCTCGCTCGACGACCTCGCGGCGATGACGCAGGACGAGACCAGTCCCGAGTA
Source organism: Tepidiformales bacterium (assembly GCA_038256595.1). GTDB lineage: Bacteria > Chloroflexota > Dehalococcoidia > Tepidiformales > Tepidiformaceae > JBBSKE01. The sequence continues at coordinate 2,243 of JBBSKE010000189.1, forward strand.
CAAGGTCGCGTTCTTCCGGCGCCTCGTGCTCGCACAGCGGCTCATGACAGCGATGGCCGAGAACAAGCTCGATTGCATCCTCTATCCGCACCAGCAGATCCTCGTGAACAAGATCGGCGAGGGCCAACACGAGCGGAATGGCGTGCTTTCGAACTCGTCCGGGCTTCCCGGGCTCTGCTTCCCGGGCGGCTTTTCGACGCCGACTGACGACGCGCCAATCGGCGTGCCGGTCGGCATCGAGATTCTCGGGCCGGAATGGAGCGAGCCGACGCTGTTCAAGCTCGCGTTCGCGTTCGAACAGGCGGCGAACCTGCGCCGGCCGCCGCTGAGCACACCGGCCCTGGTGCTGGTCCCGGCCTAGCACGAGAAGGACCCGCGGCCGGCGAGCAATATCGCCGGTCGCGGGCAGACCTGGTCGTCAGTCGTGGTAGCCTATCGCGCATGACCAGCGACTCTCCGTGGCTCTACGAACTCCTGCGACGCGCACCGGAGGGGAAGCTGCGCGCTTCGCCGGACGACCTCTTCGTCGCCGAAACGCCCTATTTCGCCAAGGCCTTCCACCAGCGCGAGTGGTATTACATGGTCGGGCTGAAAAACGGGCATATCTGGCATTGCACCGGGCTGCGGCTGGCGAATGTCGAGGGCGCGGTGGTCCGGCTCATCTCGCCGAAGCTGATGCACCCGGATGTACACGGGAATCTGCTCGCCGGGACGGATGTGCTGCTTTCAGAGATCGCCTGGGTCGCGGATTCGGCCGTCCAGCCGCTTTAGGCGCTGGCAATCGCTGCGAGCATCCGACAAGATGGATCCGCAGTTCGTTTCGGGACAGTTTCTTGGCAGAAGACAGAGCCGCGGTGGTTGTCGCAGTGAGTTCGAGCCCCACGCATACGGTGAGCAAGCCGAACAGCGGCGGTATCCGGCTGCTCGAGGGCCTCGGGGTCGAAGGCGATGCGCACCTCGGGGAGACGGTCCAGCACCTCTCGCGCAAGGCGGCGAATCCGGCCCAGCCGAACCTCCGCCAGGTCCATCTGATCCACGAAGAACTGCACGAGGAGCTGGTTGCGAAGGGCTTCCCGATCGTGCCGGGCCTCATGGGTGAGAACATCACGACGCGCGGCCTGCCGGTGCTCGAACTGCCGCGGGGCACGCGATTGCGCATCGGCGGCGAGTCGGTGGTCGAAGTGACTGGCCTGCGCAACCCGTGCTACCAGCTCGACGGCATCGCACCGGGGCTGATGGCGGCAGTGCTCGACCGCGCCGCAGATGGCTCCCTGATTCGCCGCGCGGGCATCATGGGCATCGTGATCACGGGCGGAATCGTTCGCCCGGGCGACGCGATCGAGGTCGAATTGCCGGACGGGCCGCACGAGCGGCTGCACGCGGTCTGACGGCCTAGCCGATCGAAAGGAGCCGTTCGACCTGGCCGCGCGAGGGCAGGCTCGGTGCAGCACCAGCCTTCGTGGTCGCGAGCGCGCCGGCTGCCGAGGCGAAGCGCAGCAGGCTCGGCACATCGCCGCCTTCGGCCAGCGCGACCGCGAATGCGCCGCAGAACGCGTCGCCCGCGCCGACCGAATCGACTGCCGCGACCGGGAAGGCGGGCAGCGTCGTGATGGTGCCGTTCGCCCGAGCAGCGACCACGCCCTTATCGCCCAGCGTGATAATGGCGAGGCCGGTGGTGCCGGTAATCAGTGCCCGGGCGCGCGTGGGCCAATCGCCCGTCAGGCCGGGCGTGAGGGCCTCCGCTTCGAGTTCGTTGACCACGAGCACCGCCGGCTCCTGTCGCACGCGTGCGGGCATCGGCACGATCGGCGCGGCGTTGAGAATCGTCGTCACGTTCGCCGAGGCAGCGATCGCTACCGCCGCGGAGATCGCCTCCATCGCTACTTCGAGCTGGATGAGGAGGACGTCCGCGGCGAGAATTGCGGGGCGCGCAGCTTCCACCTGCTCGGCGGTCATCGCGAGGTTCGCCTGGGGCACGCTGAGGATGCTGTTGCCGCCGTCGTCATAGACGATGGGCACGGCCACGCCGGTGCCAGCTCGCGAACTGACTGCCAGATACTGAGTGCCGACGCCTTCGAGTTCGAGATAGGCGCGAATCTCGACGCCAAAGGCGTCGTCGCCGATACAGCCGACGAGTTCGACCGATTCGGCGCCAGCGCGTTTCGCGGCCACCGCCTGGTTGAGCCCTTTGCCGCCGACGAATGTGCGGAAGCTGTGCGCGAACACGGTTTCGCCGCGTTTTGGATGCTGAGGCACGCGGACGACGAGGTCCATCATGCAACTCCCGACCACCACCACCCGAGTACCTGTCATGGTTCGCAGCGTAGCCGATTGGGAGGAAATAGGATGGAGGAAAGTTAGGAAATAGGTTTTATCGGGCAAACACGGTCGGGCGAGGCAAACCCGAAATACGCTGACCGCTATGCGATGCAGTAGCGAGAGAAGACCTAATTTCTAACTCCTCCATCCAATTTCCTGCGGGTCCGCGGGGAGGACCGCTCGCGCCCACTTCCGCCTTCGCGCTTCCGTGTCACTCTATAGGCATGACGCTTCGCATCCTTGGAATCAACGGCAGCCTGCGGACGGGCACCCCGCCCGAATTCGCGCTGAAAATCGCCCGGCAATGCCTCGAAGAGCGGGGTACGACGTTCGAATCGTTCGAACTGAACGCGATCCCGGCGCTCGATGGCAGGCCTGATGAACAATACCCGGCGGCGGTCGTTGCCTGGCGGGCAGCAGCCGAGGCGGCGGACGGCTACCTCATCACGGTGCCGAGCTTCCACGGCGGCATGCCCGGGGCGCTGAAGAACGCGCTCGATTTCCTCGATATGGAGCAGGTTGGCGGGAAGCCGTTCGCGATTATCGGGGTCTCCTGGGGCGACGCCGAACCGGGCGTGACCGACACGATGCGAACCATGCGCCACCTCGGCGGCATAGCGGCCGTGCCGGATGTGGTCATCTCGCGCGCGCGTGACCACTGGGGCACGGGAGAACAGCCGGCGAATAAGGGCGTGCTCATCGCCATCGACAAAATCGCCGGCGACCTGTTCGACGTCTGCACGCTGCGCGCGGAAGACCGGCTGCCCTCGCCGTGAGCGAACCCGAGCGGCCGGTTGAGCGCGGCGCGTTCTGCCCCGATTGTGGCGCTCGCCTCGTCGAAAACCCGGCAAAACCGTATCCGAAGTGTCCGGCATGTGGCTTCGTGCGCTATAGGAACCCGGTCGCGGGCGTGGCGGTGGTCATCCGGGACGAACGCGGCTACGTCCTCATGGGGAAGCGCGCGACCGGCGTCTACGCGGGCCTCTGGTGCATCCCCTGCGGTTATGTGGAGTGGGGCGAGGAGATTCGGGCGGCTGCGAAGCGCGAATTCTTCGAAGAGACTGGCCTGCTGGTCGAAACCCACGAGGTCGTGGCGGTTCACTCGAATTTTCACAATCCGAAGATGCTAACCGTCGGCACCTGGTTCCGGGGAACTGTGGTTGGGGGCGAATTGCAGCCGGTCGACGGCGAAAATGCCGAACTAGCGTACTGCGACCCAGCCGCACCGCCTCCGCTTGCGTTTCCGACCGATGCGCTGGTCCTGGAGCAGCTGGCGCGAGCTTAGCGGACCGGGCCGATGCGCTCCGGCGGCCAGTAACGGAGGACGACGACCGATTCGATAACGCCGATTTCCAGTGGGCCGAAATGGCGGCTGTCGCGGCTGGCGGAGGAGTTGTCGCCGAGGATTGAGACGTAGCCGGCGTCGCACCATTCGACCCGCTTGATGATGGCGCGGCCATCGCGCGGGTCCCGGGCGACAACGATAGCGCCGGGAGCGAGGTCAACCTTCGCACCGGACACGTTGCGTGCGATAAGCCAGTCGCCTTCGTGGAGGGCAGGCAGCATGCTCTCGCCGTGGACCTCGAGGCGAGCCCAGCCGCGGGTGAGATGGCGGCCGGCGAGAAACGCAGCGAGGGCGCCGACCAGGTAGCCAGCGCCCTCGAGGGATTTCGGAATTCGAGCAGACGTTGCCTTAGCTCGCGCGGTAGAAGGGGACGTCCTTGTTCTTGGAGCCCCAGTAGATGTTGTGGATGGCTTCGATGGCAACCATGAGGGCCTCGCCGTTGGCCGGGTCCTGCTCGGTCTTGTTCTTCGAAGCGAGCTTCGCGGCCTGCCAGAAGGTGGTGTGGAGGTCCGGGTACTTCTCGAGGTGCTCCGGCTTGAAGTAGTCGTGCCAGAGGATGTCGAGTTCCTTCTTCACGATCTCGGCCTGCTGCTCCTTGATGGCGATGAAGCGGGTGCGAGTGTTGACCGTGGCGGCGTCGGTTGCGTCGCCGAGAGCGGCAATTTTCTTCTCCATGGAGAGGACGGCTTCGGCAGCGATGCGGGCGGATGCGGGGTCGTAGACGCCGCACGGGCCGTCGCAGTGAGCGGAAACGATATTACGAGGACGAATAAGTGACTTCAGGAACATGCTTGCCTCCGAGGACATTGATGTCAGATATCCTCAGCATGGAGGAAATCGTGGCAGAGTGCCAGCGTGGGCGGTTCACGCCCGGGTTGGGAGCAAAGGAAAGAGTCGAACATGGTGGCTTAAGCCGGGCGGGCGAGATCGGATGTTGGCACGCGAGGCTGGAGTGCCACGTCACCGGTGGGCACGCTCCCTCAGTCGGTCGCGTTACTGACAGGCGTGTGCGTTGGCAACTCACCACCAAATGTCAGAACCGCGCGTGGCAACAAGCGGGCGGGTGACTCGCCGCCAGATCGACTGCCCGCAGGCCCACCACCGGTCGCCAGCCACCAGACCAGTCAGAACCGCGCGTGGAAACAAGCGGGCGCGTGACTCGCCACTGATTCGACTGCCCGAAGGCCCGTAGCGTACGTCGTGGGGCCGATGACTCGCGGAGTCAGATGCTAGCCCGTGGCGACTCGATGCGATGCCAGGTCGCGCGCGGTGGGCCCGTGGGCAGAGTATCGGGCGCCTGGTCACGCGCCCGCTCCGTGCCCGTCGCGGCTCGGACTTATGACTTATGTCTGCTCTACTCCGTGGGAGATGCCAGTTCCGGCGGCGACACTGGCGA
>JBBSKE010000190.1:0-7190 GCA_038256595.1 Tepidiformales bacterium
CAGCGGGCGTGGTCGCTGCGGACCCTCCAGGCGAGAGGCAGCGGCGCGCCCGCGCTCAACATCTCGACGCCGTCGGACCCGGCCGAGGTGGCAGCGACGCTCGCCTTCGTCCGATTCGCGATGGACGCAGCCAACGCACGCTGACTGAAACCGGTGGGACTTCCCTCCAAGCAGCCATTCCGGTAGTGTCCACGCCACGAATACGGCGTCCCCAGGAGCATCGCAGCATGGCCAAAGTCCCGGCAGACCAGTTCGATATCGAGAAGATCCGCGCCGAATACGTCGGCAGGAAGGGTCAACGGCGCGACGGCCTCTACCCGGTCGAGCACGACCCGATTCGCCGCCACGAGCACATGTGCCACGGCCTCAACCCGCTCTTTCTCGACCCCGAATACGGCAAGGCGAGCAAGTATGGTGACAACATCGCGCCAGGAGTGATGGCCGACTACTTCGCCGGCGATGGCACCTGGCCGAACTGGGGCGGCGGCGATTTCGCGACTCGCCCGGTCAATTCACGCGACCGCGAACTCGACGTCCCGACGCTCGGCGACAAGGCGATCAACCTGAGCACGACCTGGGAGTTCCTCAAGCCCATCAAGATTGGCGACCGGCTCTGGTCGCAGCCGGGCATCGCGGACGTCTTCATGAAGCCCATCCGCCTCGACCCGAAGGCCGTCTGGGTGGTCAACGAGACGCGTTTCTACAACCAGCGCGATGAACTCGTGGCGATCAGCCGGAACACTGGCCTTCGCCATCGCGCGCCCGAAGAAGTGGCCGCCGATCCCGAGACCGCAACCCTGACCCGCTAGGCTCGCACGAGCAGAGGAGCACTGAAATGGCTATCGCACTCGCACCCATCGCCCAGACTTACTTCGACGATGTGAACGTCGGCGACGAACTGCCCGGCTTCGGCTACAAGCTCGACTGGACCGAAATGGTGAAGCAGGTGAGCGGCTCGCAGGACTTCTACGCGGTCCATCACGACCCACCCTTCGCGCGTTCCGGCGGCCACAGCGACATCTTTTACAACACGGGCTGGACGCGGTCGCAGCTCTTTCGCCTGCTCGCCGATTTCGCCGGCCCGGACGGCTGGGTGCGCAAGCTCCACTTCGAAATGCGCAAGATGCACCGCCCGGACGTGACCATCCACGTCGGCGGCAAAATCGTGGACAAGCAGGTCACCGAAGACGGCAACGAAGTGACCCTGGAGCTCTGGATCGAGAACGACCAGGAAGGCAAGGCGACGCTGGCGAGCGGCGTGGTGTTCCTGCCGGGGCGGTAGGGTGGAGAACGCTCGACGCGGCGTTCATCCTACTCGAATAGCGAATCCACAAGGGTGACGAAGAGCGTGGGGCGAAGCGCTGTTAGCTGGCCCAGGCTGTCGGCGAGATCCGTATCCCCTACCAAAAGAGGGACACCCATTGCTTCAGCGAGCGAGCAGGAGAGCGCGTGTTCGAAGAGTAAGTCATATGTGCTCGAAAGGACGAATGCGCCCTGCAGCAACGCTGGCTCCGTCCAACTGAACTCGGTCACAGCGGCCGAAGAAAACACCAACTCCTGAAGACCACTGATATCAGCGTAGACCTGTTCTGAAATAGTTCGATCCAATTGTGGGTACCGAACAAGTTCAGCAACGTCACGTGGAAAGAAGAACCGCACGAGGTCGATCGCCGCGAGGTTTCCTTCGCCCGACAAAATGGAATCACGGACGAATCTGGCGGCGGGGCGCGCTTCATCACTCCAATCAGACCAGGCGCGGCGAATCAAGGAATGATGCAATACCCAGTCGAACATCGACTATGTGGTTCGATTCTGATTGGTGAATGCCGCCTTCGCCCGAAGCGCCTCAGTGATCGCCTTCGGCTCACGGAAGAAGCGTTCAACTTCTTCGGCCGAGACAGTCGATTGACGTTTCGGTTGCTGTCCGAAACCGCTGGCAATCAGCGAAGCCCGTAATGCCGCAATCGCACGATCGACGACGGCTGCTTCCTCGGCCGTGGGCTCTCTGACGGTGAAGTTGTTTTGGTCGTCTAAAGTCATCGCACACCACCAACCTCCAGCAATTCGCCACCATGATACCAATTGCCAAAGAAATCAGCAGCCAGGATGGGCAAGGCGTTGCGTCCGCCATTTCGTCTCCTATAGTGTCCGTATGGACATCGAAATCGCGATCGAAGCTCGTATCGCGGCCAACCTCAAGGCGCGGAGGGAGGCGGCGGGACTCTCGCTGGCGGGGCTGGCGGCGAAATCGGGGGTTTCGAAGGCGATGATTGCGAAGGTCGAGGCGGGCATCTCGTCGCCGACTGCCGGGTTGCTGGGACGATTGTGTGCGGGGCTGGGCGTGACGCTTTCGACACTGATGGCCTCGGTGGAGGCAGCGGGGATCTCGCACTTCCCGGCGCACGCCCAACCTTCGTGGCGAGACCCCGAGACTGGCCTCCAGCGCACCCTTGTGGCGGCGGTTTCGGGCAGGAGCAACGTCGAAATCGCGCGGCTGAGTCTGCCCGCGGGCACAGTCGTCGAGTACGCGCTCGTCCCGGAGCGGCCGATTCGCCAGCACATCTACCTGCTCTCTGGGAGCGTCACGTTCACCATCGGCGGGGAGACCACGGTGCTTTTGCCGGGGGATTGCCTGTTCGCTGTCATCGACCGTCCGACGCGCTTCGAGGTGCCGGCGGACGGTCCCGTCGAGTACCTCGTCGTCCAGGAGCCAGCATGACCACCAGCGATTCGGCGACTTCTTTCACTATCGAGCGGCTCGACGGGCCGGGTGCGCACGCGGCGGTTGGCGCGCTGGCGGAGATCCTGCGCGACTGCGTCGAGGGCGGCGCGTCGGTGAGTTTTCTCGCGCCATTGACCCAGGCGCGGGCCGAGGCGTTCTGGGAGAACGTCGCCGTCGCGGTCGAGCGCGGAGAGACGGCACTGCTGGTCGCACGCGACGCCGATGGCATCCAGGGGACGGTGCAGGTGGTGCTTTCGCTCCCGGAAAACCAACCCCATCGCGGCGAGGTGGCGAAGATGCTCGTCCACCGCAGGGCCCGGCGGCGTGGCATCGCCGGCGCGCTCATGGAGGCGGTCGAACGCGAAGCTGCCGCCGAGGGCCGGACGATCCTGACACTCGATACGGCCAGCGCGGAGGCCGAACGGCTCTACCGGCGGCGCGGCTGGACGCTCAGCGGCGTCATCCCCGACTACGCGCTCAACCCGGACCGCAGTTTCTGTGACACCGCAGTCTATTGGAAGCGCATCGGGTAGCTGGGCAGGGAGCGACTCACCTCGGCGGCAGGCTGAGCGCGAAGCCGGTGCCCAAGTCGAGCCATTCGGCGAGTGTTTCGTCGTCGAGCACCTCGGCTGCGACCACGACCATCCCGCGCATGGGACGGCCAGTGAAGTCCATCGGCCGGGCGCCATTTCGGGCGAGCGCCGACTCGAAGTTCGCGGCGCCAGTTCGAACAAGCAGGTCATTGCCGATGACGCCACAGGCCATATTGCCGTTCACCATGATGCACAGGCCGCCGAACATCTTCCGCTCGAGAGTCGGCAGGACCCCGAGATGATGGCGGACACGGGTGGCGAGCGATTCGTCGAACATGCAGATCCCTCGAGCGTGGATGTTCCCGGCAGTGGCGCGGATTTGCAAGAGTGGCATGTCAGCGGCTTCGAAGACGGAGCGAACGAACGTTGCCGAGACGACACCCGATCTCGCGCACCGCGAACATGACCTCGGAGGTAATTGCGAGGCTGCAGCGCAGGCGGCATCTTCGTATCAGACCCAGTTTCGAGGAGGTGCTCACATGACTGCCAGGCTTCTTATGTTGATTACTGTGACCGTCGCTTTCGGCGTGCTGTCGGCGATTGCGGTCGCGGACGTCGGCTACTTCGGGATCATCGAGCCGCACTTCAAGAGTTGGGGCGCCGCGCAGGTCTTCTGGGACCTCGTCATCGTCCTTGTGCTGGCCGTCATCTGGATGGTGAACGACGCACGCGGTCGCGGGCTGAACCCGTGGCCGTATGTCGTGCTGACCTTCGCAGCCGGTTCCTTCGGGCCGCTGCTGTACCTCATCGTGCGCGAACTGCGGTCGACGGCACGGGAGCCGCTCCCGGCCTGATCATCCACGATTCCGAATTCGCGCGGGTGACCTTTATCGCCCGGTCATCACTCCATGAGGGACTGCTGGCCACCGAGCGATTCGATGATCGCCTGTTGCTCCTGGATCGCGCGGATGAGGACCGGGATGAGTTCGATGTAGTTCATGGCGTAGTGCGGCTCGCCCTGCCCATCGATGTAGGTCACGAGGTCGGGCAGGACTGCGAGGACATCCTGGGCGAACAGCCCTTCGTGCCGCTTGCCGTCGTCCAGGTCCGCCGTTGCCCAGCGGTAGGATTTCGGCGAGAGCGCAAGGATTTCGTTGAGGCCGGCACCCTCCGCCGCATCGGTCTTCAGCTTCGCATCCGAAGGCAGGTATGCGCCGGTCGCGAAGATGTCCCCATTCGCGTAGATCGCGAACTGGCCAGCCGGGGCATCGCCATAGACGCCAACGCGGCTCCCAAAGCCGTAGACACCGATCCCGGCAACCCCAGCACGTGCCTCGCCATAGACCCCGGCGCAATACTGTTCCAGGTTCGCGTCCGTGTTCGAACAGGCGGTGCTGTTGTTGAAGCCGAGGACACCAGCCTCAGGGAAGAACGTGCTGCTGATCAGGCTCCGGCTATAGCCAGCGACGCCGGAGCCATCACTGCTGCCGATGACACCGAGCGCCGTTCCCGACCCGGCAACGCCGTACAGGCCTTCGCCCACGACCCCGGCTGTGGTCGGACCGCCCGAATCAACCGTGCCAATTCCGTAGACGCCGACGCCACTCAAACTCTCGCCGTACACGCCGGAGCCGGCAGCCGAATTGTCCTGGTAGGCGCAGACGCTGCCCGCATTACATGACCGGCCAACGACCCCAATGTTCCGGTCATCCACCGTGGTGTCGCCCACGCGCGGCAGAGCGGTGCCGGAAATACCGACGCCACCGTTACTGGCTTCGCCTGCCAGGGCCGCGGTAAATTCGCCGGTCGTGACGCCGAAAATCGTGGATGCTCCCACCGACTCATTCGTGCTCGTGACCTGCAGAGCCCGGTAGAAGTCGCCGCTCTCCCAGGCCTCGCCGAGGTGGTTGTGGTCGCTGCGAGCAGCGGTCGTGGCCGTGCCGTCGCCGCCGAAGGCAACCGTCTTTGCATAGAGCGCGTATGGCGTCGCGGACAACTCCTGGCGGGCGAGCTGGGTGAATAACGCCTGTGCGTTCGGGCGAACGCGGACGTTTAGCCAGCGCTGTTCGCCCTGGAACCAGGTCGCGTCGAAGCCAAGCTGCACCGTGAAGAGGCCGTTCGTGACAGGGACACTGGTTAGCGGCAGCAATGTCACAAGCGGAGCACCGCCAGTCGCAACGCCGTACAGGCTGAATTCGAAGTCGAAGGCGCCGGTCACCGGGATGCCATCCTGCTCGAAGCGGCCCTGGTAGGCGAACGATTCGGTCAGCGCCGATGCAATCTGCGCGGACGGCTCACCTTGCTGGGCGCGAGCGAGGAGCGGCGGCAGCGCGTGCTGCGCTACCAGGTAGAGCGCCATCGCCACGATGACGATGTCGCGGATTCGATCGGAAGAACGGACGTTGCGAATGAGCATGCGGGGCCCAAACCTCGGAGAGTGTGAGTGCCAGTTTACCCCGAGCCCCGTTCCCGCCACTTGAACTCGCGGTTAAATGAATCGGGTGAGCTGCCTGGGCGTCCTGCGACCCGCTCCTACACAAAACGATCTGTGATTGCCGATATAGGGTAGATTTTTCGCCTTCGCTCGTTCCTACCATCAGGAGCATGCTTATAGAGGTTTCACCCATGACCACTCGCGCCTCACACTACCGCCCCTCGTTCGATATTCACCTGACGCCGAAGCAGCGCCAGGGGATGGCGTTCATGGAACGCGGCAAGACGAATTTCGAAATCGCGCAGGAGCTTGGCGTTTCGCTCGAAGGGGCGAAGTACCACGTCAGTGAAATCCTCGCAAAGCTCGAGGTCGAGTCGCGGGAAGACGCGGTCCGGGCCTGGCGCGACTACAACAGCACGGGCGCGCGCTTCCGCCGCAGTTTCGCCGGATTCGGCGCTATTCCGGTCCTGCGCATGGCGTTCATCGCGGCCGGAGTCGTTCCCGTGGTGTTCGTCGCGGTGGTCATCGCGATCACGAGGGGCGGCGACCCGGGCCCAGGAGCAGGCGGTGATGGCGCTGCAGCAATCGTGACGCCAACGGCGACCGTGTCAGCTTCCCCGGCGCCGACTCTGGCGACCGCCGTGGCCGCGGGCAGCCCCACCTCGGCTGTGACCTCGCCGGCCGCGACAACGGCGCCAGCCTCGCCGACGCCGGGAACAGGTTCGCCCGCGCCTCAGCAGACCACCGCCCTGTACACGTACTTCATGCGCGGCGAGGCGGTCGGGCCAATCCTGCGCGAAGTGCCCGCGACCCAGGGAGTGGCCCGCGCAGCCCTCGAACAGCTGCTCGCCGGTCCGACTGGCGCTGACGCGAACTCGGGGCTGACGTCCACGGTCCCGGCTGGCACACGGCTCCTTTCGATTGCGATTTCGAACGGCGTCGCAACGGTCGACCTCTCGTCGGAGTTCGTGTCCGGTGGCGGTTCGCTCTCGATGCGTGCCCGGCTCGCGCAGGTGGTGTACACGCTCACCCAGTTCCCGACGGTCGACGGCGTCGTCTTCCGCATCGACGGCCAGGAAACGACCGTCTTCGGCGGCGAAGGCGTCACGCTCGAGAGTCCCGCGACGCGCGCCGATTTCGAAGACCTGACGCCCGCAATCCTGCTCGATTCGCCCGCACAGGGAGCGACCGTTTCCAGCCCGGCGCGGTTGCGCGGCACGGCGAACACGTTCGAGGCGACCTTCCGCATCACCATCCTCGACGGTTCGGGCAGGATCCTTGCTGAGGAGTTCGCCACTGCGACATCCGGCACCGGGACGCGCGGCACCTTCGATGTCAGTGTGCCGTTCACGGTCACGGCGGCGGGCACGGGCGTCATCCGCGTCTACGAATCCTCCGCGCGGGATGGTTCGCCGGTGAATGTCGTCGATGTGCCGGTCACCCTGGCGCCATAGGACCGGGGACTCGGCGCGAGTCAGGTTCCCACGGTTAGGCGAACCAG
>JBBSKE010000191.1:0-7176 GCA_038256595.1 Tepidiformales bacterium
GAATGGTGGGCGATACTGGATTCGAACCAGTGACCTCTGCGATGTCAACGCAGCGCTCTAACCAACTGAGCTAACCGCCCCCGAGCGGAGACTCAGGATACCCCGAACCCCCGGCTAGGGGAAAGTCTCGGACTCTCCCCTGTGGCGCCGTCAGGGGATGAAGCGTTCGGCGATGAGGATGACGCGGCTGGCATATTCGCCGCCTCCGCCAGGATAAGGCACGAAGGTTCCGCCGCAGCTGATGAGCGTCACGCGTTCGTGGTAGCTGTCGAGCGGCGGATAAACGATGGCGTTCATATCGAGGTCGCTGAGCTGGATGACCTGGACGGATTGGACCGAGTAGTAGTATTCGGCGCCGTTGTCCATGAGGACCGTCAGGGTGTCACCAATCCGCGCGCTGGTGAGTTTTGCAAACGGACCCGGCCCGTAGTTCACGTAGTCCACGTGAGCCGCGAAGAGGGAGTTCGTTGCGCGAGTGCCGGGCTGGCCAAACTGGTCGTACCAGGCCGTGTTCTGGGGAACGGTCGGGTCCTGGAGACGCTCCCGGTCACCCTCCTGGACGGTGTGCCGCTTCTCGATGAACGAGTTGCCGGTCAGATTCGCCGAGGGGAGAGTGATTGCGACGACGTCGCCCTGGTAGGGCGTCGGCTCGGGCGTGGGCGTCGGCGGATTCGGAGCCTGGACGCCGTCGCTGGTGACGAATGGCGCCACCAGGCGGTACTTCGGTTCGCCCTGCGCGACCGCTTCGAGGCGCATCGCGACGAAGACGCCGGCGAAGCCCAGGAGCGCCACGAAAAGCGGCAGTATTTTCGTCATCGGGAAACCTCTTTGCCGGGTTTGGGGGCGCGTGCCCAGTGGTTGCTGAGTGATTTGGCCAGCTCAACTGGTGCGAGTAGTGGGATGTTATGACCAGTGTCCGCGAACTCTTCGTAGCGGGCGAGCGGGTTTCGGACCTGCATTGCCGCAGCTACGGAGGGCCGCAACTCGTCGGAAGTGCCACCGCGGATGAGGAGCAGCGGGTCGCTGATTCGCTCCCACTCGCGCCAGTAGCCGCGGCCGCGCTGGAGGGTGACCGTCTGCTTGAGGGCGTCGAAGTTCGCTTTCCAGCGGTAGGAACCGTCGGGCTGCTCGACCAGGCGGGCGAGAAAGCGGTCCATTGCTGCGGGCGTGAGCGTGCGACCTCGAGCGGTATAGGCTAGGGCTTCGTCCCGGTTCGCGAACGAGGCCGGGAGGCGGTCGAACGCGGCGACGGTGTCGATCCAGTTCTGGCGCCAGGCCTCGGGGCCGATATCGACGATGCTCACGGTGGCGAAGCGGCCCGGGCGTGTGCCAGCAGCGACAATGGCGATGCGCGCCCCCATCGAATGGCCGACGAGGTGAGCGCGGTCGAGTTGCAGGGCTTCGGCGAGCGCGAAGGCGTCACTCGCATAGTCCGAGGCGCGGTAGCCGCTGGCAGGCGCGGGGCTCGCGCCGTGTCCACGCTGGTCGATGGCGAAGGCGTGAACTCCACCTTCGAGCGCGGCGATGGTCAGTGCCCAGACGTCCGCGGTGCCGGAAAGGCCATGCAGGAACATGACTGCCGGACCGTCGCCAGGCCACTCGAGGAGCCGGAATTCGCCCGCAGGGAGCGCGATTCGTCGTTCGATGGGGGTCACGGGTGTGGTCATCTGGTCAAAGATACGCCGTCGCAGCGATGGCTGATCTCAGAGTTCACTATTTCGCTACTGCGGTCGTCCGTTCGCGCGCTTCGTCGACCTGGCGGCGCTCGTAGAGGAGTCGCTCGTAGTACGACAGCACGCGGTGGGCGATGGTGTCCCAGCTGAACTGCTCGGCGCGGGCCTGCCCGTGGCGCGCGAGGGATTCGCGCAGGACGGGGTCAGCGACCAGCCGCGAGATGCCATTGGCGATCGCCACGTGGTCGCGCGGGCGGACGAGGAGGCCGTCGACTTCGTTCGTGATAACCCCGGCAAAGCCCTCGATGTTGCTCGCGACCACCGGGAGGCCCGCCGCCAGCGCCTCCATGATGACGTAGCCCTGGCTCTCGTTGCCGGTGTTCGGCGCGCAGAAGATGTGAGCGCTGCGGTAGTAGCGCGGCAGCTCGTCCTGGGGCACGTGCGAGCGGAAGACGATGTTGTCGAGGTCCCGGGAGGCCTTCTCGTAGCGCGAAAAGTTGCCGGCGCCGACCACGATCAGGCGCGAATTCGGGATGGTCTGCTTGAGCATCGCGTAGGCACGGACGAGGTACTTGAGCCCCTTGCGTTTCTCCGGACGGCCGACGAAGAGGATGTTCGTGCGGCCGTCTTCGAACTCGGGAAGGGGGTCGCAAGGCGATGCGAAGCGCTCGTAGTCGATGCCGTTCGGGATGATGTTGTAGTAGCCGGGGAAGTAGCGGCTAACGAGGCTGACAGCGGCCGGGGAAACCGCGATCTTGCCGTCAAGCTGCCGGAAATAGCGGCGCGTGAACGATCGCGTGTACTCGTAGACGCGGTTACCGCCCTCCTTGGCCGCGTGGAAGGTGCCGATATTCGCCGCCTTAGAATGGCGGAGGAAGTAGTAGGGCAGGAGCGGCATCAGCGGCTCGTGCATGTGGACCACGTCGAAATTGCCCTCGGAGAGTGCCGCGCGGACGTTCGCGACCCTCCAGGAGAAGGTGATGCGCGCGACGGAGCCGCTGACCGGGACGCTGCGGGGGCGCCCCATCGCGATGCATTCGCCGTTGACGGCGGTCGGGTCGGAAGCGGGCGCGAAAATGGTGACCTCGTGGCCCCAGCCGCGAAAATACTCGGCGAGCCGCAGGACATGGCGGTTCACGCCGCTCGGCACGCACCAGTCGTAGGGCGAAACCATCGCGATTCTCATCGGCGGCCTCCGAAGATCGGTCGCAACATCTTTCGGGGTGTGGCGGCGTACCCCCAGGCCAGGCCGAGGGCAAGATTCCGGACGCCAACTTCCCGTGCGCTCGCGTAGTTTCGCATACGCGCACGGGTGGCGCCGTTCATCATCGCAACCCGCAATCCCGCGGCGCCGGGAGCCTCGAATTCGGTCCAGCCGGCGCCGATGTGGGGCAGGTGGTGCGCGTCGCTCGCGCCGATAGCGGGGAGCCGCCAGGAGCGGTTGGCGCGAATCGCCTCGTTGCGCGTGATGCGGCCGGCCGGGCTCGGGTTCGCGAGTTCGATAGCATCGAAGCGCGCGCCCGGGTCGCCGAGCGCCATCACGCGGTCGATGGTCCGCCGGGAGAGCGAGCGGGTAAGCCAGCTCATAGGGTGCGGGATGACCGCGAGCCCACCCTGGCGGTGAATCGCCTCCAGCGTGGTTTCGATGCCGCGGAAGCTCTTCGGCGCCTCTTCGATGAAAAGCGCGAGGAGGTGGCCCTGGCGAGTCGTGATCTCCGCGCCGACGATGACCTCGACCCGGCAGCCCCGGCGAGCGGCGTACTCGCGCGCGCGCTGGCCGCCGGCAGCGTCCTCGTGGTCCGTGATAGCGACCACGTCGAGGTTGGTAGCGTGCTCGATGTGGTCGATGGTCTGCTCGACGCTTGCGAGGCCGTCGGAGACGCGCGTGTGGATGTGGAGGTCAGCGCTCGGCACAGGCGTGCTCCCGAAGGTAGTCGCCGAGGAGGACCCACTGCGCGGGGTCGGGCCGGAGGGTGGCCTCGAAGGCGCGCGCCCAGCGGCTGGCGGCGGCGCAAATATCGCGCTCTGCGTCGTTCGTCGATTCGACCGCGAACGGTTCGAAGGCGCGAACCACGAAGCGGTCGGCGCGGCGGCGGAGGGAGAACATCGGGATGACGCGCGCGGCGTGGCGGCGGGCGAGCTCCCAGGGGCCACGTGGAAGCCTTACTTTATGCCCGAATAGCTCGACGCAGACGCCGTTGCCCGTGTAGTCGCGGTCCGCCATCAGGCCAACGACGCCGCCATCGCGGAGGGCACGAATGCAGGTGCGCAGTCCCTCGCGGTCGGGGGCGACGAACCTGGCGCCGGCTGAAGTGCGATTGCGGAGCATCGTCGCCATGAACTCGGGCGGCTCCAGGGGCTCGACGAGGGCGACGAATGGTCGCTGGCGGGCAAGGAGCGCCTGGATCGCGAGTTCCGCGTTTCCGGTGTGGGCGCTCGCGATGATCACCGGGCCGGGCTCGGCGAAGGTCGAGAGGTGTTCGGCCCCGAGCATGCGCAGGTGCGCGGCTTCGAAGCTCGTCATGTCGCGATAGGGCATGGAAGCCGCATCGACCCAGTAGCTGGCTGCGCACATCACCGCCCGGCGGCTGGCGGTGCGCGCCTGGCTCGCGGGGACGCCGGCGAAACGCATGTTGCGAATCACGGCGCGGCGCATCCTGGGCCGGAGCCACCAGGCAGCCGCGCCGGCCAGTTCGGCAGCGGGATAGGCGGCCGGCAACACGCGGCCGACCACCGGACCCGCGAATTTGAACGCGAGGGTGCGCGCGTCCGTCATGGGGCCTGCACGGTGGCGAGGCGCGGCCACATGTCGCGGAACATGAACCACTGCTCCGGGTGGCCGCGGATGAATCGCTCGTGCGCGTCCATAATCTGCTGCATCAGGCAGCGGACGTCGCTGGCGGTATCGCCGGTCGGTTCGCGTTCGACGCTGAAGTCAGCGAGCGTGAGGACATCCGGGCGATTCGCAGCAATACGCGGGAAGGCGACGGGCACGATCTTCGCGCCGGTGCGCAGGGCCAGCCGCGCCGGGCCAGCGGGCACTTCGACCTCGTGTCCGAAGAAGGTGACTCGCACGCCGTCACTCGCCATCGGCCGGTCGATAAGCAGCGCGAGCAGGCCATTCGAGCGCAGGGTGCGAATCATCGAGGGCGCGGCCTTTTCGATCTTCACGACGTTCACGCCGAGGCCGCGGCGGGCGCCGACGATCATCGCATCGAGCCGGGGGTCGGCGAAGGTCTCGGCGACAACCGTGACCGGGTAGCCGCGGGCCGCTGTTGCGCCGGAGCCGAGGTCCCAGTTGCCGAAGTGCATGCAAACGATGACCACGCCCTTGCCCCGTTCGAGGGCGACATCGAGATTTTCGAAGGCGTCACCGGCTTCGACGATTTCGAGGATGTCCGCGGGTTGCATCGCCGGGAAGCGGACGAAATCGACGAGGTAGCGGCAGTAGTTCGCGAGCGAACGGCGGGCTGTGCGGCGAATCTCATCGCGCGACCGGCCGGGGAGCACGCGCGCGAAGTTGCGGATCGTGTTGCGGCGCCCCCGCGACCAAAAGGTGAACGCGAGCCAGCCGGCACAATCCGCGACGAAGTAGCTCACCGCGAGGGGGAGGCGCCGGAGCACCAGGGCGACGCATTGCCAGGCACGAAACTGCACTCGCTGATTGTAACGGGCGGCGCCGTGGATGGAGGCCGGCGAGTCAGGCGCCGAGGGCGACGGTCAACGATTCCAGCGCCTCGATGACCTCGGGCGACGAGGTGAGGACGAGGTCGGATTCGTTCGCGAGGCCATCGGGAGTCTCGGGGCCGCTGGTGACACCGATCCGGAGCACGCGGGTGCCCTGGGCACGCAGCAGGCCAGCCTCGTGCAACATCGCGACATCCGTGACGTCGTCGCCAATGGTGAGCACCGATTTTGGGCGAAAGTGGCGGACCAGCGCCTTGAGCGCACGATCCTTGCCTGCTTCGGCGTTGGGCAGCACTTCGAGGACCATGCGGCCTTCTCGGAGGCGCAGGCTGGACGGCAGATCGCGCAGTGCCTCGCGCAATCCCGGCTCCAGGTCCGGCGCAGTGCGGTAGTGGAAGGCGGTCGAGACGGCTTTGCGCTCGATGTGCATCATCGAGTCCGGGACGAGGCCGGTGACGCGTGCTTCGACCCGTTCGAGCGCGGCCGTGAGCGTGTGGCGGTCGACTTCGGGCGAAAGCGGGCCATCAATGGTCGATTCGAGGCCGTGGCTGCCAATGATCACGACCGCGTCGTTCGGGATCATACGGCGGGCGGTGTTGAGGTCGCGGCCGGTGACGATGGCGACGCGCGCGACCGACGTCAGCCGTTCGAGCAGGGCCAGCGTGGCAGGAGCAACGCGGGCATCCGCTGGCCGCGCGACGATCGGGGTGAGCGTGCCATCGAGGTCCGTCGCGATAAGCAGCGGCCCCGGGCCTTGCGCCATGAGCGCGACCTGTTCGGAAACCTGTGCGGTAGTCACCATGTTGGCCCCGGCGCGTCCGCGAGTGCTTCGAGGAACGAGTTCGCCCACGCGTGAGCGTCTCGCTTTCGGACCTTGCGCGCGAGCGAGTCCGATATGCGCGGCTGCTTCCCGGCGACGGCGCTCGCGAGGCAACAGGCGAACGCTTCGCATTCGAACGGATCGACCGCGATGAGGCCATCCTGGGGCGCGGCAAAGGTGGCGACTCCTGCCCGTTCGCCGGTGAAGACGACCCCGCGCTGCTGCCGAGGGCGAGCCGATTGGGCGATGATCGCCTGGATCGGCACGAGGTTCATCCCATCCGCGAGCGAGGACGTGAGCACCACATCGGCGCGCCGCAAGAGGGCAACGACGCTCTCCCACTCGGTCCGTTCGCGGAGCTGGAGAAATGGCACGTTCGTGGCTTCGGCGGCGCGGCTGGTGTCGTCGATCGCGGATTGGACGGCGGATTCGAGATGGCGGTAGGCGGGAACGGCTTCGCGCGTCGGAGCAGCCACGCCGAGGTAGGCGAAGCGCGCTCCCATCTCGTAGGACTGCTCGATTGCCCGGAGCCGCTCGGGGATGCCCTTCGTGTAGTCGCAGCGTTCGAGCCCGACCACGAGCGGGAGGCCCGATTCGAGCGCCGGGAGGTAGTGCGCGGGGAGTTCAGCGGTCGTCACCTCGTCGATTTCGAGCGGATCGACGCCGACCGGGAAGACGCCGGTCTTGACGATTCGGCCGCCACGCTGGAGCCCTTCGGAGACGATGCTGAAGCCGCAGAGGGTCGCGGCGGCGATGGTGAAGCGGTCGAGATTGTCGGCCGTCTGGAAGCCCACGAGGTCGGCGCCGAGGCAACCTTCGAGCCATTCGCGGAGGTAGACGCGGCCGGCGGCGTCGAGGTATTCGTTCGCAATCGCAAGGTCCGGGACGGGCGTGTGCAGGAAGAAGCCGACTGAGCCCGGGAACCGTCGCGCGCGGAGCAGGGAGGGCACGAGCGCGAGGTGGTAGTCGTGGATCCAGCAGCTGCCGTCGAGGTGC
>JBBSKE010000192.1:0-7076 GCA_038256595.1 Tepidiformales bacterium
CCCGCCGCTCAAGATGTCCGAGACCACGCCGCACTGGGAACTGCCGACATCGCCCCTCGGCTCGCACGAGCCGGCCTGGGCTTAATGACGCTGGTGGTGAAGGCGGCGCGGGCTGGTTCGTTGAAGAGACCAGCCCGCGTTTCGCGAGACTAGCTCTTCGAGCCAGAGGCGCTCTTGCTGCCGCTGCCGCTCTTGCTGCTGTCGCCGTTGCTGCTGCTCTTGCTGTTAGTGCTGCCGCCGTTGCTGCTGCCATTACTGCCGCTGCTCTTGCTTTCGCTGCCGCTGTTGCTGCTGCCGCCATTCTTGCTTCCGCTGCTGCTCTTGTTCCCCTTGCCGATTGCTTCGACAAGTTCGTCCTTGGTCATCGAAGAACGGCCTTCGATTTCCATATCGCGAGCCATTTCCATCAGCTCTTCCTTGTTCATTTCGGACATGTCGCTGCTTGACGACTTGCTCGTGCTCGATTTAGTGTCTGCCATGTTGGTTACCTCTTTGTAGCTCGGCGGCTATTCCGTCGCCGGCATAGATAACCTAACTTCCAGGTCGCCACGGACCCGTAACGGGCGCACTATTCGAGAATTGAGAAACCATCTAGGGTCCGCAGCATGCTCTTTACCGGCCGTCGCCTGTACCTCGTCGCAGCCGATTCTGATGAAGTCGGAGACCCACATTGCGCGCGACGGCCTGCGGGCAGTACACCACTTGCGAGCATCCACCCGCTCGTTTCCACTCGCGGTTCTGACGCCTGCGGTTGTTCCCGGGCCACAGGTGGTTGGCGACCGGTCGCCGAGGCTCGGCATCGGCCACCGAATAGCCAAACCCCACACGCCGGTACGGGGTCGCTTGACTGGCCATCGAATTCCATGCCCGCAGGCCACCTACTCGTGACCAGGGATGGTGTTTCCCGGGGGCCTCGCCGTCGGCAAGTCTGACAGGACGCCGCGGAGGCGGCTCGAATCCCTCCACATCTGCCACCTCGTCGTCACCAATCGGACCGGTCTCCCGGCCTCAAGAGTGGGTACTCGCGGGCCGATTATCAGGGAGACCCCGGAAAGAGGTGTGGTGTGCCTTTCGATAAGCTTGCGAGGATAACCCCGGCCGGAATCCATTCCCGGCCGCCCGATTGGGACGCCTACACGCCATCCCGCGACCGCCAGCGCAAACCGCGCCCAAAGCCGCAGGGTGACCGCCTCCTCGCAATCGCCGCTCCCGGCCGCGACCCGGAAGCGCTCGATGTGGCCTACCGCTTCGACCGTGACGGAGCTCTGCTCGAGGTGGTCGTTCGCGAACGCGCGACGGGCCGGGCAATCGCCGTGCTGGGCCCCGCAGACATCGCCCGCATCGGCGCCACGGGAGCTCCCGGCATGCTGGTGGAACGAAAGGGGTAATCCGTGGCCGACCCGATACGCGTCACCGGGCTCTTTTCGGCCTTCGACACCGAATCCATCATTGCCCAGCTCACCGCCGCCAAGCAGACCGCCGTCACCCGCCTCGATCGCCAGGCTTCGATCGCGACCGCGAAGAAAACGACGCTCGCCTCCGTGCAGTCGAAGTTCCTCGCGTTGCTGACGCGCTCGACGTCGCTGATGGGCTCCACGTCGGTCAGCGGCAAGACCACGACCGTAACCGGCTCGGGGCTCACGGCTGCCGCCACGCCCAGTTCGGCGACGGGCAGCTTCACCGTCGATATCACGAAACTCGCGACCAAGACTTCGGCCACAGGCAGCGCCCTCAGCGCCGCGGTCGATGCTGCCTCGCCGCTTGGCGCTTCGAACTTCGGCAGCGTGCCAACGAACGGCACCTTCACCGTGAAGACTGCGACCGGCGGAACGGCAGTCTTCTCGATCGGCGCCACGGCGGCGAATACCGCTGCCACGCTCGATAGCTCGAACTTCGCCACCGCCGTGACTGCCGGCAGCTTCACCATCGAGACCGCAACGGGAGGCCTACAGGCGTTCTCGGTCGATCCCGCGACGCAATCGCTCGACGACATCATGGCCGCCATCAACGGCGCCGGGATTGGTGTCACCGCGACCGTTACCAACGACGCCAACGGCCGCGCGAGTAACCTCACGCTCACCTCCACGCAGGGCGCCATCACGCTCGGCGCGACCGGCGATACGTCGAACTTCCTCACGGCAACGAATCTCGCCGGTGCGAGCGGCACGGATACGAAGGTCTCGTCATCCCCATTCACGCAGCAGATGTCGCTCAACGAGGTCATCGCTGAGGTCAACGCGAGCGGCATCGGCGTGACGGCGTCAATCGAGAACGATGCCAACGGCCGCGCGAACCTCCTGACCTTCAATTCGAGCCAGGGCGACATCACGCTGGGCAGCGCGGGCGATACCTCGAACTTCCTCTCTGCGACGAACGTCCTCGCCTCGCCCGGGACGACGACGCGCCAGGCCACGCTCGGCATGGCCCGCCTTTCGACCTCGGCGAAGATGGCCGATGCCTCCTGGCATGGTGGCGCCCCCACGAGTGGCGCGCAGTCGTTCAGCATCAACGGCACGACCATCAACTATGACACCGCCACGGATTCGCTCTCGGACGTAGTTGCGCGCATCAACGCCAGCGGTGCGAACGTCACCGCCCGCTACGACACCATCTCCGACACTATTCGCTTCGAAAGCTCGAAACAGGGCTCTCTCGGGATCACGGTCGAAGATGGCGTGGGAGGCAATCTGCTCTCGAAGCTCGGCCTAACGAGCGCGACCCAGGTCCTTGGTGCGAACGCTGAATACAAGATCGATGGCGGCCCGACCCAGTACGCGACTAGCAACACGGTCACGCTCGCCTCGGGCGTGACCCTTTCGATGACCGCGCTGACCGAGGTCGACAAGCCAGTGACGGTCACCGTCGGCCAGGATGCAAGCTCTGCCGTGAACGCGGTCAAGGCGTTCATCACGGCCGTGAACGACATTTTCACGAGCATCGACGCGGCCACCAAGGCCGATCCGGCGAATCCCGGAATCCTCAGCGGCGATGCCAGCCTTCGCCAGCTGAAATCGAGCATCCGCTCGGCGCTCTCCGCGACCGGCGTGAACATCAACGGCAACTTCACCCGGCTGGACCAGATCGGCATCGGCTTCGGCGCTCCCGGCGCAGCCCTGGGCACGACGAACACCCTCCAGCTCGACGAGACGAAGTTCAACGCGGTGCTTGCGAGCGACCCCTCTTCGGTGCAGGCGGTCCTCAGCTCCTTCAAGCTGGGCGCCAACCTTGAGCCGGGCGAAACGAGTTCGATCTCCGGCATGAGTGGCACCTTCACCGGCGCGCTCGCCGGCACCTATCGCATCACCGACAACGGCGCGGGCATGCTCACGTCGGTCTTCACGCCACGAAACGGCGGCGCCTCCGTTTCGACCAGTTCGCCGATAACGGTGAATGGCACGAACACCACGCTCATCCCCGGCATGACCCTCCAGGTTGGACCGCTCTTCCAGGCGGGCTCGCAGACCATCACCGTGGGCGCCACCTCGCGCAGCCCCCTCTACGCGCTGAAAGAGCTGGCAGACAGCCAGGCAGGCGTCGGCGGGGTCATCCAGAAGCGCCAGGACACCTACACGGCGGTCAACGAGCAGCTCGCCACGCGACGCACGCGAACCCTCGACCGCATCGATAAAGAGATGGAAGTCCTGCGCAAGAAGTTCGCCGCAATGGAGCAGGCCCAGGCCAAATACCAGGGCATCGCCAGCTCGCTCGCGGGCATGATTTCCCAGCTTCAGGCCAGCAACCAGTGACCCAAACTGACACCCAAATAGGTGTTCTGGAGGTCTGCTTGACCTTGAATCTCGCTCCGATTCTCAGGGGGAACACCAACAGCGAGGGATTCGCATGAGCCGGAACGCCTACGATGCCTACTCCAACACTTCGGTCCTTTCGGCCGATGGCGTGACTCTTACGACGATGCTCTACGACGGCCTCTTGAAATCGATCAAGAAGGCGCGGCTCTTCCACGAAGCGAAGAACACCAAGGGCTACGCGAACGAGATCGAGCGCATCAACCTGATTCTCGGCGAATTGCTCGCCTCCCTCGACCTTTCGCAGGGCAAGATCCCGGAACAGATGAGCGCGCTCTACGTCTACTGCATGCGCGCCACGATTGAGGCGAGCATCGGTGGCCCCGGCCGTCTCCGCGAAGTCGAGCAGGTCATCACGAACATCGCCACCGCCTGGAAGACGGCCACCGTCGGCCTTAAGGCGACCGCAAGTGGGCCCCGAAGCATCGCGGACGCCGCGGCGTGACGCCAATGCCCGACCACGGATCACCGAAGCCGGAGCTCCTGGCCGCCATCGAAAGCGCCGCAGCGCAGCTCGAAGCGCTCTCCAGCGGCGAGCACGAGGGCTTCCTCGCCAGCCTGCCGCGGCACCACGAGCTCTGCCTCGAACTCGAACAGCTCGAGCTTGGCCCCGGCGACCGCACAGCGCTGGCGCAGCTTATCGCGCTCAACAACACCATCATGGAAGCGCTCGCTGCCACGCAGGACGCCCTTCGTGAGCAGATGTCGCAAAGCCGGCAGGGCGCGCGCGTGGTCACTGCCTACCTGCGCTAGGCCGCAACCGGCCCGCTGAGAAACGTCACGAATCCGTTCCTTTACCTCACGAAATTGCCGTCAAGTTCGCCGGACATGTGCCGAGAATCAGGGAGACACCTGATGTGATGGAGCCGAAAAACATGCGAGCGAACGGGACAGAGGCAACGACAACGCCTTCCGCAAGGAAGAGCCGGGTCTCCGCTTCGAACATGGTGGCTGCACTCTTCGTGATTGCAGCAGGCGCCATCGCCTGGTTCGGGTCGCAATCCGGGGGAGCGGTCCCACCCTCCAGCGAGTCCATTACCCTTGCTGCGGAGGTCGCAGCAGCCGACTTGGAAGATACCACGCCCGCTCAACCGCGGGTTGGCACGCTTCCCACGCGCCTCGTCGCCCCGGCTGCCGGGATCGACACAAGCATTTCGGAAGTGGGAGTAGTGCGCGAAGCCGGAAAGGCCACCTGGGAAACCGCGTGGCGCTCCGCCGGGCACCACCTCACTTCCGCCCGCCCGGGCCAACCCGGAAACATGATCATCTCAGGTCATGTTGCCGTGGCCGACGCCAACAACGTGGCCGTCTTCGCCAACCTGGACCAGCTCAAGGTCGGAGACGTCATCGAAGTCTATTCGGGGGACGAGGTGTACCAGTACGCCGTCCAGTCGAAGTCAACGGTTCCTCCGACCGCACTCCAGGTGCTGAGGTCGAACGCCCAGTCCCGCGTCACGCTCATCACGTGTACGCCGGACTTGAAACATCGGTTAGTTATAGTAGGCACTTTGATCTAAGCCTTTTCGAGGGCTTGTGAGGCATATTTCGTACGGTTAGGATTCCTTGGAAGGGGCAGAACATGTCACAAATTCGAAAGAGCTCGTCAATCGGCCCATCCGGCGCCGTCTACGACTTCGGCCAGTACCACGCACGGGCATTGAGCGCATCTGCCCAGGCGGTGGATGCGTCGGACAAGGCAGGCATCAGCCATTCGGCTCGCCAGCTCGCCCGCGCCCGCGCGGAGGTGGATGCTGCCCCGGAGGTTCGCACGGCGCTTATCCAGCAGCTCAAGCAGAGCATCGCTGATGGTACCTACAACCCTGATCCGCGGGACATCGCCCGCTCGATCCTTCAGCGCGGCCTGTAGCCTCTTTCTCGTTCGAAACACGCAGGCGGCACGTCTCCCCACGAGGCGTGCCGCTTTTTCATGCCCCCAGGAATGCCGGAATTCGGCTGTCGCTTCACGCACGATGTATTATTATGTGAATCGAGACGGAGGCGCACTTGGGTCGAACGCACCTGGACTATGGCCACTGGGACACGGCGAAACAGAAAGGCGGCGACCTCGAACAGCGCGTCGCCGCCCATTTCGTCCGCGCCGGCTACGAAGTCCAGTCGAACGTCATCCTCACCGGCAGGAGCGGCGGCCGCCACGAGATCGATGTCCTGGCGACGAAACGCGACGGCCTCGTCACCTTCCGGCTCATGGTCGAATGCAAGCACCAGGGCGCCCCGGTGAGCAAGGACGTCGTCGCCAAGACGAAGCTCGTCCGCGACGACTGCGCCATCGACAAGGCGATGATCGTCTGCCCCGCCGGTTTCGCGCTCGGCGCCGGGCAGCAGGCGCGGGACCTTGGCATCGACCTCTGGCAGGGCCGCGAACTCGACGACGCACCCGCAGCGGCGCTCCCGATCGTCTCCGGGCAGGGAATCCTGCACGCGCCGGACCGCGCGAGGGCACACCGCTGGGTCGATTCGCAACGCCGCGGGTTCTTTTCGAAGGAGCAGGTCGTTGGCGCGTTCGACGGCTTCCTCGAGTGCCACCTGTTCGATATCGACTACACCGTCACCGCTGGCGGCAGGTTCTCGAAGAAGATCGTGACGGTGCGGCACTACGCATGCTACGACGGTCTCGAAGGTACGCACGGCGCCACGTTCCAGGCGGACACCCGCACTACGGTCGTGTCCTCGGCGCAGGTCCTCCGCTCCGCGCTCACGGGGACGAAACTGGCCAAGTTACTCGAGACCGAGTTCGCAAAGCTGGCCAGCCGGCTGCAACCACCGGCGAACACGAAGCTACCAGTGCCCGAAACCGCCGCCACGGAGGCTGCCCGTGCTCGGCTGGTCGAACTCGGCCTCCGGGCCGATGCCCACTCGATGTGCATCGCCGGCTGCCGCAGCATCCTCCTGCCCGTGACCATCGCCATCTATCGCTCCCGCAACGGCG
This sequence comes from Tepidiformales bacterium, assembly GCA_038256595.1. Classification (GTDB taxonomy): domain Bacteria; phylum Chloroflexota; class Dehalococcoidia; order Tepidiformales; family Tepidiformaceae; genus JBBSKE01. The sequence continues at coordinate 6,754 of JBBSKE010000192.1, forward strand.
AGCGAGCAGCCGCCTGGTTCGACCTCGAAGCCCGCGAATCCGAAGCCCTGAGCGCCGTCGTCACCCGAAATCTCTTGGCGGCGAAGTCGCTGCTGGGGTAAATTCTTTCCAACAAAAGAGTGTTGTTCTGTTGCTCTTTGACACGGAGAATTGCCTCGGAGGTAACCCACGATGACACTGATAGTCGCGCGTGCGTCTCGGAACTATGCACTCATGGTGACCGATCGTAAGCTCACGCGCATAGACGGGACGCCGTTCGATCTGAAGTCCAACAAGAATGTTTTATTTTCCGATCGGGATGCGGTCGCTTGTCTTGGCTATAC